>DATKFA010000117.1:0-2223 GCA_035511715.1 Candidatus Acidiferrum sp.
ACCAGCTTCGGCGCCTTCGCCCCCGGAACCAGTACCGCGCCGATCACCAGGTCGGCGTCGAGCACCGCCCGCTCCACCTCGTAGGTGTTCGACGCCACCGTCTGGCAGTGCCCCTGGTAGATGCGATCGGCCTCACGCAGCTTGGCTACGTTCTTGTCGAGCAACAGCACCTCGGCTTGCATGCCGAGCGCGATCGCCGCTGCGTTCATGCCCGCGACTCCGGCGCCGAGCACGACGACCTTCGCTGCGTACACACCGGAGACCCCGCCCATCAGGACGCCACGGCCACCGCCGTCGCTTTGTAGGTGGTGCGCGCCTGCCTGGGGTGCCATTCTGCCTGCAACCTCCGACATCGGCGCCAGCAAAGGCAACGACCCATCCGGTAGCTGCACCGTCTCATACGCGATGGCCGTCGTCCCGGCATCGAGCAGAGCCATCGTGCACTCCCTTGAGGCGGCCAGGTGCAGGTAGGTGAAAAGAATCAGGTCCTTCCGCAGCCTGTGGTACTCCTGCGGCACCGGCTCCTTGACTTTGAGCACCATGTCGGCTTCGGACCACACGTCGTCCGCGTCGTTCAACATGACCGCGCCGGCGCCGGCGAAATCCGCGTCAGGCACCGACGACCCGAGGCCGGCTCCGCGCTCGACGTACACGGTATGGCCGTGGCTGACGAGCTCGTGGACGCCGGCGGGCGTGCAGGCGACGCGGTATTCGTTGTTCTTGACCTCGGCGGGGACGCCAACCTTCATCGTCAACCTCTTTCAGCCTTTCAGCCTTTCAGCCTCGACCCGTCTCTAGCCGATGGCGCTCATCACGTGCTTCACCCGGGTGTAATCCTCGAACCCGTACATCGACAGGTCCTTGCCGTACCCGGAATGCTTGAAGCCGCCGTGCGGCATCTCGGCGACGAGCGGTATGTGGGTGTTGATCCAAACGCAGCCGAAGTCGAGCCGGCGGGAGACCCGCATCGCCCGCCCGTGGTCGGCGGTCCAAACGCTCGACGCCAGCCCGTACTCGACCCCGTTGGCCCACCGCACCGCCTCGTCCTCGTCGTCGAATCGCTGCACAGTGATCACCGGTCCGAAGATCTCGCTCTGCGCAAGCTCATCATCCTGCTCGACGCCGGCAATCACAGTCGGCGGAAAAAAGAATCCCCGGCCGCCAGGAGCCTCGCCTCCCACAACGACCCTCGCGTGGCTCGGTGCCCGCGACACCATGCCGCTCACGCGCTCAAGCTGGTTGGCGTTGTTGAGAGGACCGAACGCGGCGTCGGGCTGATCGAGCCCTCCGAACGTGGTCCTGCGAGCTTCTTCCGACAACGCGTCCACGACGTCGGAGTAAACCCGCGGTGAAGCAAGCACCCGCGTCGCTGCTGTGCAGTCCTGGCCGGCGTTGAAGTAGCCGGCGATCGCGATCGCTTCTGCGGCTTTGGCGAGATCCGCGTCGTCGAAGATGATGACCGGCGCCTTGCCACCCAGTTCTAGATGCACGCGCTTCAAGTCCTCGGCCGCGGCGCCCGCCACCTCCTTCCCAGCCCGGACACTTCCGGTGATCGCGACCATCTGGGGGACCGGATGCTTCACCAACGATCTCCCGGTGTCGCGGTCACCACAGATGACGTTGAGCACTCCGGGCGGCAAGATCTCGCTTGCCAACTCCGCCAGCATCAGCGTGGTGACCGGCGTCGTGTCAGACGGTTTCAACACGATGGTGTTGCCGGCGGCCAGCGCCGGCGCGATCTTCCAAACCGCCATCATCAAGGGGTAGTTCCAGGGAGTCACCTGAGCGACCACGCCGATCGGCTCCCGGCGGATGAACGATGTGTGGCCCGCCATGTACTCCCCCGCCGACTTCCCTTCCAGGACGCGCGCAGCGCCGGCGAAGAACCGGATCTGGTCCAGCATCGGGGGGATCTCTTCCGATGATGTGAGCGCGAGCGGCTTACCGGTGTTGCGACCCTCGACCTGGACGAAGTCGTCGGCTCGGTCTTCGATCGCCTCGGCGAGCTTCCAGAGCATCAGGCTGCGTTCGGAAGGAGTGGTGTCCCGCCAGGTCTCGAAAGCTGTCGCCGCTGCCTGGCACGCGGCATCGACGTCCTCCTCGCCCGACAGAGGAGCCTCGCCGTAGGCCTCGCCGTTGCTCGGGTCGATGACAGCCGTGAACCGGCCGCTCTTGCTCTCGACCCGTTCGCCGTTCACGAAGTTGTGAAATCGCTCGGTCACA
>DATKFA010000118.1:0-2038 GCA_035511715.1 Candidatus Acidiferrum sp.
CATGCGCGTCGCCCGCGGCCTGGAGACCGGCACGATCTCGATCAACTCGAACAACTCGGTTCGCGTGACCACGCCTTTCGGCGGCTTCAAGCAGTCGGGCGTCGGACGCGAGCTCGGCCCGGATGCGCTGGACTACTACACAGAGCTCAAGAACGTCTTCCTGTCGACGAGCTAGGACCGCATGCGTGCGGTCGAGGTCACCCGTTTCGGTGGGCCGGACGTGCTTCGCCTCGCCGACGTGGAACGGCCTTCACCGATCTCGACCGAGATCCTCGTTCGGGTCGTCGCGGCGGGCGTCAACCCGGTCGACTGCAAGACGCGCCGGGGCGAAGGTGTCTCGCGATGGGTCGGCCCGCCGCCGTTCATCCCCGGCTGGGACGTCGCCGGCGTGGTGGAAGCGGTCGGCTACGGGGTGACGCGGTTCGAGGTCGGTGACGCTGTCTACGGAATGCCGAAATTCCCCCGCGCCGCCGGCGGGTACAGCGAGCTCGTCGCGGGCCCTTCGCGACAATTCGCCCGCGCGCCGAGCAAGGCCTCGTCCACCGACGCCGCGGCGCTGCCTCTCGCCGCGCTCACCGGGTGGCAGTGCCTGGTCGACGCAGCGCAGGTCACGAGCGGCCAGAAGGTCCTGGTCCACGGCGCTTCCGGCGGCGTGGGCCACCTCGCGGTGCAGATTGCCAGGGCGCATGGGGCAGGCGTCTTGTCCACCAACAGTCGCGACCGTCAAGCGCTCGGCGCGAGCGACCTCGACGTGGCGCTCGACCTGGTTGGCCGGGACGACACGATGCTGCTGCTGGACACGCTGCGAGAAGGCGGGCTGCTGCTCGCGGTCGCGGACGGCGCCTCGGAAGAGGTCAAGCGCGAAGCGAAGCAGCGCAGGCTGCGGGTCCTCGAGCCGCTGGTCGAGCCGGACGGGCACGCCCTCGAAAAGATCGCCGAGCTCGTCGATTCCGGCGACCTCGCGGTCACCATTGACAAGGTGTTTCCCCTGGAAGAGGCAGCCGCGGCGCACGAGCGGCTCGAGAAGGGTGGCGTGATAGGCAAGATCGTGCTGGAGGTGGATCGGCGATGACGGACGTGCATGCGGTTCCGGCCGGCGCGATCGGCTCCAACGGAGCGGCCGCAGCGCCCCTGACCCTCGAGGCGCTCGAGCGGGCGGTCGCCGCCCGCACCATCGACACCGTCGTGCTCGCTCTAGTCGACATGGAGGGGAGGCTTGTGGGCAAGCGCCTCACCGCGCGGCACTTCCTCGAGTCCACTGTCGGTCACGGCGCCGAGTCGTGCGAATACCTCCTGGCGACGGATGTCGACATGTCACCGCAGCAGGGCTACGGGCTGGCGGGCTGGAACCGAGGCTTCGGAGACTTCCAGCTCAAACCCGACTTTTCGACGCTTCGGCCGGTGCCGTGGCAGACCGGCACGGCGATGGTGCTTGCCGACGCGCTCAAGGAGGACGGCGAGCCGGTTTCGGTGTCGCCCCGGCAGATCCTGCGCGGGCAGCTGGAGCGCCTGGGCAAGCGCGGCCTGGACGCGCTGGTTGGTACCGAGCTCGAGTTCATGATCTTCAAGAGCACATATCGAGAGGCGTGGGAGGCAGGCTATCGCAACCTGATCAAGGCGACGCCCTACAGCGTCGACTACGCGCTCCTCGACTCCACGGGCATCGAGCCGCTCGTCCGTCGCATCCGGATCGCGATGGAAGGCGCCGGGATGGACGTCGAGAGTTCGAAGGGCGAGTGCAACCTCGGCCAGCACGAGATCAACTTCCGTTATGGGCGCGCGCTCAGCGCGTGCGACGACCACTCGATCTACAAGTTCGGCGCGAAAGAGATCGCCGCCCAGGAGGGTGTGGCGATCACGTTCATGGCGAAGTTCGACCAGCGCGAAGGGAGCTCTTGCCACGTGCACCTCTCGCTCGCCGCGTCTGACGGATCAAACGTGTTTGCCGGCGACAAAAAGCTGTTCGACCATTTCCTCGCCGGGCTCCTGGCTTCGCTTCGCGAGCTGACGCTGCTGCTCGCGCCTCAGATCAACTCAT
>DATKFA010000119.1:0-5761 GCA_035511715.1 Candidatus Acidiferrum sp.
GCGCCGCTGAACAGGCTCAGGCCGCGGAGCACCGGCGGTGTCACGCGTGTCCGCAGCGATGAGGTCGCAGTGACCAACACGATCCACCACGCCGCGGAGCCGAGCAGCACCCCGAGCGTTACGACCGCGGGCCTGACGAGCGAACCGCCGGTGCCAAGTCCGAGCGTGGCGGCCAGGGCGGCAAACGACAGGATCGTTGCGGGGTTGGTGATCGTCAGGCCCAGGGTCGACGCGTAGGCCCACGCCAGGCTCGTCTTGGTTACCGGCTCGGATCCAGGTCCTGAGGCGCGTCTGCGCTCGAACAGGATCCGAGCCCCGAGCACGACAAGCACGGCGCCGCCGACGATCGCAAGCGGTCGCCGCCCCGCGACGAAGGCCGACGTCAGAGCGGCGACGCCGAACGTCGCGATCGCCGCGTATAAGCCGTCGACCGTGGCGACTCCGAACCCAGAGAAAAGGCCGGTCAGCCGGCCCGAGACGAGCGTGCGTCTAAGGCACAGGAAGAAGATCGGACCGGGCGACGCGGCGATGGCAAAGCCCAGGGCGAAGCCTCTGAGCCACAAGCTGAACACCGCATCCTCGCATCGCCCGGCAATTGTATTAGGGGAAATACGGGTCGGGCTTACCCGACTCGGCGTAGTCCTTGAGACGGCCGACCACGCGACCCCATGTGTAGTTGACGGACGCCAGCTTTTCCGCAGGCAGCTCCACCGGCCAGCCCGCGTGGTTGAACAGCACGTCGTGGGCGCCGTCCTTGCCCGGCTTGATGTCCCACTCCACGAACGTGCCCTTCCACTCCGGGAAGCCGCCGACCGTCGACCAGCGCACCCGCTTGCCGGGTTTGAGCTCGTCGACCTTCATCTCCAGCACCGGGCCGTGGAACCCGAAGCGAGCCGTCGAGCCGACCTTAGGGTCCGCGTGGCTGTCCGCTGTCCAGAACGAGGCGAGACCGTTCGTCGTCGATAGCGCGTCGTAGATCTTGTCTCCGTCCGCATCGATCGTCACAAGGTGCATCAAAGGCCCAGCCATCCCTGTTTCCTCCTTAAGAATGAGCTTAATTAAGCGAAGCCTTAGGATATACCCGTGGTAGATACGCTGCTGGCGCTGTCGAGCCCGGTCAGGCGCGAGATACTCCGAATGGTTTGGTCGGACGAGAAGCCCGCTGGCGAGATCGCCCGCGCGTTCGACATGAGCTGGCCCGCCACCTCGCAGAACCTGAAGGTCCTGAGGGATGCGGGGCTCGTCAAGGAGCGCCGCAGCGGTACCAGCCGTCTCTACCGCGCCGACCGCACAGCGCTCAGGCCGCTCGAGTCCTACCTGAGGAAGACGTGGTCGCAGAAGTTCGACCGCCTCCGTCTCCTCGCCGAAGCCGAGGAGAGACGGAAGTCGAAGCGCTGATAGTCGAGCAACGCGTAGCCGCAAGTCCGGCCACGGTGTTCGAATACCTGACCGACCCGAGCAAGTTCGCCCAGTGGATGGGCGTCGGCGCCGAGATCGATCCTCGTCCGGGTGGCGCCTACCGCATCAACGTCGACGATGAGCATTTCGCGGCGGGGCGATACATCGAGATCGATGCGCCCAGTCGCATCGTCATGACCTGGGGCTGGGAGGGCAGCGGCGAGGTAGGGCCGGGATCGACGACGGTCGAGATCACGCTCGAACCGGACGGCCAAGGCACCTTGTTGAGGCTGCGCCATACAGGTTTTACAGGCGAGCAGCAGCGCATCGACCATCGCGACGGCTGGGTGCGCTACACAGGCCAACTGAACGAACTGTTCGCATAGGCGTATCGCGGCCGATCCTTTACCCGCGTTTAGCTTGCCCGCACCTATGCTCACCCCGCGATGGAAATCGTCCGCAATGTCTTCCGCCACAAGCTGCGCAGCTCGCTGACGATCCTCGGCATCCTCATCGGCGTCCTCGCGCTCACGACGATGGGCGCACTGGCGGAGAACTTCAACGCGCTGATCGACGGAGGCGTGAAGTATTTCGGCCAGAGCATCCAGGTCGGTGCGCCCGACGGTCAGGCGTCGATCCTTCCGATCAGCAAGATCGACGAGATCAAGAACGTGCAAGGCGTCCAGGCTGCGTTCGGCGGCTATGGGTTCAGCGCCAAGCCGGGCCAGATCACGACCGTCAGCCTCGGCGTGCCGGACGAGATCATCGCGGGCGAGCCAGCCGAGAACAACTGGAGCGCGCTGAAGCTGTCGACCGTGTCAGGTCACTACCTCACCGGCGCGCAGGGCGAGGTCGTGCTCGGCTCGTCGATCGACAAGGAGTTCAACAAGAAGGTAGGCGACACGATCGATCTGCCTGTCCGGCCGCCGGACGCCAAGCCCGACTTCGTGAGCCATTCGTTCACCGTGGTCGGCGTCCTCGACAAGACGCGCACCGCGCCGGACAGCTTCGCCTACATCAACATCGCCGACGGACAGGCGCTGCTTCAGGACAGCCTGCCGATCGCAATCCGCGGCTCGGTGGACGTGACGCAGGTGACCGAGAGCATCGACGTCTACGGCAAGCCGGGAAGCTCGCTCAGCGACCTCGACAAGATCGCCGACCGCATCAACCAGCAGGTTGCAGGTGTCAAGGCGACGCGGCCCAGCGACCTGGTCAACAGCTTCAAGTCCGGCGGCGCGATCTTCACGGCCATTACCACCGCGGCGGCGCTGCTTGCGCTCGTCATCGGCGGCCTTTCGGTGGTGAACACGATGTTCATGGCGGTGGCGGAGCGCGTGCGAGAGATCGGGCTGAAGAAGGCAGTCGGCGCCACGACCTTCAACATCATGAGGGAGTTCCTGCTCGAAGCGACTTTCATCGGGCTCGTCGGCGGCTTGCTCGGCTACGGCATCGGTGCGCTCATCACGATCATCGTCAACGCCACCACGCCTGTCGGTCAGCCCACGCTCTTTCTCATCACGTTGAACCTCACCATCCTTGCGATCGGGTTCGCCGTGGTGCTGGGGGCGGTCGCGGGCGTGCTGCCGGCGTGGCGCGCGGCGCGTATGGATCCCGTGCTCGCGCTGAGGACCGAGTAGATGGCCGGGGTCGAGCTCGTGAACCTGACCAAGAACTACAAGCGCGGGTCGGAGATCATCCGCGCCCTCGACGGCGTGACGCTGACCATTGACCCGGGCGAGTTCGTGGCGGTTGTCGGCCGGTCGGGGAGCGGCAAGACGACGATGCTCGACCTGCTCGGCCTGCTGCTCAAGCCCACGTCGGGGAGCCTGCTCATCGACGGCGTCGACACCACCAAGCTCCGCGACCGCGAACGCGCGCGGATGCGCGCGCGCAAGGTCGGGTTCGTGTTCCAGGAGTACAACCTTCTGTCGGGCCTGAACGTGCTCGAGAACGTGATGCTGCCGCGCCGCTACGTCCACGACGGCAACGATGGGAGTACTCGGGCGCTCGAGCTCATAGAACGGGTCGGGCTGTCGGACCGCATCAAGCACCGGCCGAGCGAGCTGTCGGGCGGCCAGATGCAGCGCGTTGCCATCGCCCGCTCGATGGTCAACCGGCCCTCCCTCATCCTCCTCGACGAACCCACCGGCGCGGTCGACACCGAGACCGCGCAGCAGCTGGTCGATCTCCTCAAGCAGCTCAACGCCGAAGAGAAGGTGACGATCGTGCTGGTCACGCACGACCTGGACATCGCAGGCCAGGCTCGGCGGCAGATCCGGCTCAAGGACGGGAAGGTTTTGAGCGACGAGATGGTCAAGGAGATGGTCCCGGCCTAGGGGGCTGAACAGTCACGCCCTCGACTTATCCTTCGTTAACCAGCCATGGCCCGTCGCCTCCTCATCACCCTGGGCGTCGTCGTCGCCCTGATCGTCGCCGCGGTCGTCGCGGGCGCGGCCTACACCGCGCTGAAATCGCCGCTGTCCCTTCAGTCGACGACCAACCTGGCCCCTCAAAACTGCTCGCCCGGACCCTGCACCGACATGCAGGGCTACACCATCTGGATCTCCAACATCCGCGTCGACAACGACATCGTGCGCATGACGGTCAGGTTCAAGAACTCGAGCCCGGCGACGCATGCGGCGCCCGAGGACCTGACGCTGATCGACTCCGAGCGCCGGCAGGGCAGCCTGGTCACCGACGCCCCCAGCTGCAAGACGTTTCCGCGAACCGACTTCAACAAGGGCGCGATCTTCGGCCCCCTGGACGTGTGCTTCCGCGTGACCAACTCGACGCCGCCCTTCATCCTCCATTGGTCGCCGGACCTGGGCGCGTTCTGCTGCGAGACGAACATCACGATCTGGCCTTCCTGAGCTTCAGGGCGAGGTCGGGCCGGTTGGTGATGATGCCTTCGATCCGCGCGTCCTTCATGTAGCGCTGCATCGACCGCTTTTTGTCGACCGTCCACACCCAGATCGGGAGGTGTGGGCCCGAGTAGCCACCCAGCTTGTCGTGGTCGACGGCGACGAAATCTATCGGGCTCACCCTCACCCTCGGAAACCTTTCCTTGATCGCGCGCACGGACTCGTCGAAATCCGGGGTGACGACGACCTTGTCCGGCGGAAGCCGCGCGAGCACCATCGCGAGCAGCTCCGTCTCGAAGCCGGACTCCTTGAGGTCGAGGTGCAGTCCGGTCTGACCGTCGATCTCCGCGAGGACCTGTTCGAGTGTCGGGTAACGGTCTCCGGGTCGCGGCTTGTCGTGGGCGAGGATGATCTCGCGGCCCGCGTCGCGCCGGATGTCGACCTCGACGAAGTCGGCGCCTGAGTGGAGGAATCGCGGATAGCCATCGTGCGCGGATACGATCACCCGTAGATGATGGCGGTGCGGCATGCGACCGTCGTGGTCACTGGCGCGCGCGGGGCGATCGGCTCGGCCACTGTCGAGGTCTTGCGGCAGCGGGGCGCGTCCGTGATCACGTTGAACCGACCGGGGTTGGACCTCGCGTCTCTCACTTCTGTGCGGAGCGCGGCGCGCGAGCTGATCCGCCAGGTGGCTCACATCGACGCCCTGCTGCACATCGCGGGCGTTTTCACGACGCGTTATCAGAAATCGGCCGACGGTTATGAGCTGATGTTCGCGACCAATCACCTCGGTCCGTTTCTGTTGACGAACCTGCTGCGCGACAAGCTCATCGGGGGCGGCCGGGTGATCACGGTCACCGCTCCATCCCGAGCGCACGTCGACGTGGACCGCGTGCTCGCTCGCGACCGATTTGGTGCTATGCACAACTTCGGCGCCTCCAAAGCGGCGAGTCTGATGTTCACGTTCGAGCTGGCGCGGCGGGGGC
This sequence comes from Candidatus Acidiferrum sp., assembly GCA_035511715.1. Classification (GTDB taxonomy): domain Bacteria; phylum Chloroflexota; class Dormibacteria; order Dormibacterales; family Dormibacteraceae; genus 40CM-4-65-16. The sequence goes on from DATKFA010000119.1 coordinate 5,249, forward strand.
ATCGGTGGGACGTGCGGGCAAATGCGTTTCATCCCGGCATCGTGAAATCGAACCTGATGCGGGAGACTCCTGCGATTGTGCGCTTCGCTCAGAACGTGTTCGGGAGCCGGGCCGACCGAGCGGCGGAAGACCTGGTCGACCTTGCGCTGTCTCCGGCGCATGCGGGCACCACGGGCTGGCTGTTCAAAGGCTTGAAGCACATCGACGCGCCGAGGGCGGCGTCCGACATCTCGGCTCAAGCCGAGCTGTGGAAGCGAAGCGCGGACCTGGTCGAGCTGGAAGGAACGAGCTTCTAGCGATCCTCGCGAGTCCCTCACAACTCGCTCACATCTCCTGGCAACGATGTGATGCAGCAGCAAATCTCGTTCACACCAAAAGGAGTGACTCGACATGAGACGCGGTTTCGGTTTGGTCGGTCTGCTGGCGACGATCATCTTCGTGGTCATCGTCGGCGCGATCGCCTACAACATCGGATGGTCGGACGGCGTGAACACCCATCTGCCGGCCGCCACG
>DATKFA010000120.1:0-11214 GCA_035511715.1 Candidatus Acidiferrum sp.
GTTGCCGTGGCGCGAGTTGGCGATGAACGGCGCTTGAGCGACATCGGCGGCCGGAGCCGAGGAAAGGGTGGCGAGAGGAGGAGCGCATCCTGCGATGCGCGACGACGCATCGCCGGGCCCCTTGACGACGGCTTCAGCGCCATCCTTCAGGATGGCGCCCGGCCGCCTAGGGCGCTCTAGCGCCAGCGAGTCGTCAGCTCGGGCCACGGTCAAGGAGTTTAGCCACGGTTTGCAGGTTGGCGTTGCCGCCGCTGAGCACAAGACCGATGCGCCCTGGGGGAAGCTTGCCCGCCAGGAAAGCGGCGAGCGGGAGGGTTCCCGTCGGTTCGAGCGCGAGGTGCATGCGCGACCACGCGACCTGCACCGCGCGTGCGATCTCGTCCTCTGTGACGGTGACGATCTCGTCCACCAGGCGGTTGGCGAACATGACCTCGAAGTTGCGCTCGCCGATGGCGGTCGTCCGGACGCCGTCGGCCAGGGTCGAAGGCGACGTGGGAAGGGACTGGATGCTCCCCGCCTTCCAGCTGCGGTAGGCGTCATCCGCCGCCACCGGCTCGACTCCGATCACCTGCATCGACTCGCGATGATGCTTGGCCGAGATCGCCGAGCCCGCCAGGAGACCGCCACCCCCCACCGGCGCGACGATGACCTCGAGGTCTGGCTGGTCTTCGAGCAGCTCGCGCACCGCCGTTCCCTGTCCGTGGATGACGTCCCAGTCGTTGAACGGATGGACCAGCGTGAAGCCGCGCTCGGCCATGACCTCATGGAGCCTCTGCTCGCGGTTGGCGAACGTGATGCCGTCCTGGATCACCTCCGCGCCGAGCGCGCGCGTGGCGGCCACCTTGGCGGGGTTCGCATCCTCGGGGATGAGGATCAAAGCCGGAATCCCGACCGAGCCGGCGGCAAGGGCCACGGCCTGGGCGTGGTTGCCAGAGCTCACGGCGATCACTCCCTTGGGCTTCTCTTTTCGCTCGATCAGGGAAAGCACCGCGTTGAACGCGCCGCGTGGCTTGAAGGAGCCGGTCACCTGGAAGCACTCAGGCTTCAGGCGAAGCGAGGGATCGAGATCTGTGTCGAGCGCCGGCGTGCGCCGGACATGACCGCGTATTCGCTCCGCCGCGCGCGCAACAGCCCGCGCGTGCTCCTCGATGTAGCCGCCGCTCAAGCGGCCGCGGAGTCGCGTTCGATCGCGGGCTCGCGGCGCGGAGCGCGGCGCAGGTTCGTCAGCACGACGCCGGCCAGGATGACCACCATGCCGGCGACCACCGGCGGGCTCAGCCTCTCGCCCAGAAGCACAACGCCCCAGAAAACCGCCGTCACCGGAACGACGAAGGTCACACCGGTGGCGCGCACCGCACCGAGCGTGTTCATCGTGTAGTAGTAGAGCAGGTACGCGATCCCGCTGCCGCCGACGCCGAGCGCGATGACCGCGCCCATCGAGAGCCACGCCAGGTGCACGTTGGGAATCGAAGGCGCCGCGATGGGGATCGCGAGCAGCGACGTCACGGCGAGCTGGCCGAAGCTTTGCTGATAGACGCTCATGCCCCGCAGCCTTGTGCGCTGGAACAGCGCAGCCACCGCATACGAGATCGATGCGCCGACAACCGCGAGGACACCGAGCACGTTGCCGTTGAGACCATGGGTCGTGATGTCGGGAAGGACGAGGATGGCGACGCCCGAGATGCCGAGCACCACGCCGAGGTAGTTGAGCGCGCTCGGGCGCTCGGCGGGGATCACCCAGAAGATCAGGATCGCCGTCCACAGGGTTGTCGTCGAGTTGAGGATGCTTGCGAGGCCGCTGGTGATGTGCTGCTCGCCCCAGGCGATCAAGACCCACGGCAACAGGGCGTTGGCCATGGCCATGACGAGGAACGGAAAGAGCCTCACCTTCCAGTCGTGGCTCAGCAGCCGTTTGCGCGTCGCGACCATGATCACCGCGAGCGCCACGGCGCCTGACGCGGATCGGATCAGCACGAGCACCACGGGGCTCATGTCGTGGACCGCGAGCTTGATCAGGAGGAAAGACGCGCCCCAGATCAGCCCCAACGCGGTGAAGGCCAGGTACGGCAGGACCGGGTTTCTTGGCTCAGGCACGGGTCACCCACTCGTCGGTGGAAAGCACGAGCGTGACCGGGCCGTCGTTCTCGATGCTCACACGCATGACCGCTCCAAAGCTACCGGTCCTGGTTTCTATTCCGCGCTCCCGAAAACGGGTGACGAACGATTCGTAGAGCTGCTCGGCGCGGGCCGGGTCGCCTGCGCCGAGGAGGCTCGGGCGCCGTCCGCGGCTCATGTTCGCAAAGAGCGTGAACTGCGACACGATCAGCGCCGCACCCTTCACGTCGACCAGGCTGAGGTTCATCTTGCCCGCCTCGTCGGCGAAGACGCGGAGGTCGATGATCTTGTCGGCAAGGCGTCGGACCGTGGTTTCGTCGTCATCTGCTGCCGCACCCACCAACAACACGAAACCGTGGCCGATGGTTTCACGCTGATCGTCCCAGCCGACCGAGCCCGACACAACCCTCTGAGCGACTACCCTCAACCGGCGTTCCTTTGGCGGCCGGGCTTTGCCCGGCCGCGACTATGCCGAATCGCCGCTTGGCGCCGCATGTGGAAGGCTTTCAAAACAAATCCCAACCGTATACCGGAAGGAGAGCAGCCCCGTCGCGCAGCGACCGGGCGATGAGAGGAAACCATTCGGGTTTCCTCTCATAGTTCAATCGATTTTGGGGCCGAAATGCGGCTCGGCTTGCACCAGGGAGTCGATGTACCGGAATCGGTCGTAGCGCTGCTGCAGCAATTGCGACGGCGTCTGGTCGAGCAGCGGCCGCATGTATCTCCAAAGCGCCTCGTCGAGCGCCCTGGCCGCTGCGTCGTAATCGGTGCTGGCGCTCCCCTGCGGCTCCGCAACGACTTCCTCGACCACGCCCATGGCGACGATCTCTCGAGACGTGAGCTGAAGCTGCTCCGCCGCTTCGACCTTGCGAGAGTTGTCCCGCCACACGATCGAGGCAGCGGCTTCGGGCGAGGCGACCGAGTAGATCGAGTTCTCGAGCATGATCACCCGGTCGGCCACGCCCATGCCGAGCGCGCCGCCGCTGCCCCCCTCACCGATGACCGCGGCGACGATCGGGACGCTGATCTCGAACCACTCCATGATGGCCGTGGCGATCGCGGCGGCGATGCCGCGCTCCTCGGCGCCGGCTCCGGGATAGGCACCAGGCGTGTCGATCAGAGACACGATCGGAAAACCGAACTTGGCCGCGTGGTGCGCGAGACGCAGGGCCTTGCGGTAGCCCTCGGGGTGCATCATTCCCCAGTTCCGAGCCACCCGCTCCTTCAGGGTGCGTCCTTTCTGGTGCCCGAGAAAGAGCGTGGTCCGGTCGTGCCACGTGCCGATGCCACCGACGAGCGCCGGGTCGTCGGCCGACAGGCGGTCGCCGTGCAGCTCGATGAAATCGGGCGCGAGCCGGCGAATGTAGTCGAGCGAGTACGGCCGGTCCTGGTGGCGCGCCAGCTCGACGATCTCCCAGACGCTCATAGGGGCCCCCGAAAAATCGCCAGATTTTTTGGGGCTTTCATGGGTACATCTCCAGGAGGTGCGCCAGCAGCGGCCGGAGCTCGTTGCGCGGCACGACCATGTCGACCTGTCCGTGCGCGAGCTGGAACTCCGCGCTCTGGAAGCCGGCTGGGAGGTCGGCGTACGTCGCCTGCTTGATGACGCGAGGACCGGTGAATCCGATCGCGGCGCCGGGTTCGGCGATGTTGATGTCACCAAGCAGCGCCAGCGATGCGGCGGTGCCTCCAAAGGTGGGGTCGGTGAGGATCGAGAAGTAGGGCACGCCCGCGGCGTTCATCTTGCCGACGGTGGCGTTGACCTTCGCCAGCTGCATGAGCGCGAGCACGCCCTCCTGCATCCGCGCGCCGCCCGAAGCCGAGACGAGCACGTACGGCACTCCCGTGGAGGTCGCCTGCTCCATCCCGCGGGCGAGCCGCTCGCCCGCGACGATCGACAGCGTGCCGCCGACAAAACCGAAGTCGAACGTGGCGAGCCAGATCGGCCTGCCGGCCAGGGTGCACGTTCCGGTGCGGACCGACTCATTCAGCCCTTCCTCGAGCAGCGTCTCGACCGTCTCCTGGTAGCGCTTCGGCACGGTCCAGTTGAGAAGGTCGTGGGAGCGAACGTCGGCCCAGCGCTCCTGCCAGGAGCCGCCGTCGGCGATGAGTTGAATCCAGACGTCGGCGCCGAGCCGGAAGTGGTGCCCGCAATTGATGCACACGTAGTTGTTGGCGCGCAGCTCATCGCCCGCGAGGCCGATGCCGCACCCTGGGCAGTTGGTCGGCAGGAGGATCTGCGGAAGCTCGGCGCCCTGGATCGCCACCTCTTCGCGGTGCCGCTCGATGATAGCCACGGCTAGAGGGAGAGTCCTCCGTCGACGGCGATGACCTGGCCGGTGATGAAACCCGCCTTCTCCGAGCAAAGGAAGGCCACGGTCGCGGCCACTTCGTCGGCGGTCGCCTCGCGCTTGATCGGCGTCATCTTCACCAGCTCGCCGACCATCTCGTCGGTCAGCGAGCCGGTGGTCAGGTCCGTGCGCACGTAGCCCGGCGCAACCGCGTTGCAGGTGATGTTGCGAGAGCCGTACTCGCGAGCGACGGACTTGGTGAATCCGATCAGGCCGGCCTTGGCCGCGGCGTAGTTGGTCTGCCCTGCATTGCCTGTCAAACCCACGATGGATGAGATGTTCACGATGCGGCCCCAGCGCGCACGCATCATTCCAGACATGATGGCAGCCTTCGTCGTCGCGAAGGCCGAGAGCAGGTCGGTGCGAATCAGGTCCTCCCAATCCGGTGGCGACATCTGGATCAGAAGCTTGTCGCGGACGGCGCCGGCGTTGTTCACGAGCACGTCCACGCGACCGATCGTCTTGACCATCGCCTCGACCTGAGCGGGATCGCTTACGTCCGCCTGGTGCGCCGTTGCGCTCGGCAGCGATGACGCGGTTTCTTCCGCGGCGGCCTTGTCGGAGCGATAGTTCACGACCACCCGCGCGCCCATGCCCGCGAGCGCCTGGCTGATGGCGCGACCGATGCCTTTGCCGCCCCCGGTCACGAGGGCGGTCTTCCCGTCCAGGTCATGCATCGTCAGGCGGTGGTGGGTCCCGCGAAGTCGACGAAAAGCTCTTCAGCGTTCCAGGTGTCGACGCCCGGGAGGTGCTTGGCGGCGAGGCTCGCCAGCACGCGGCCGGGGCCGAGCTCGACCACGGTGCGCACCTTCATCGCGCGCATCGAGACCATCGTCCGCGCCCAGTCCACCTGGCGCAGCATCTGGAGTCGCAGCTCTTCCTGGAGCGCGCCCACGGTGCGCAGCGCTTCGCCCGACGCGTTGGCGAGAATCGGAATCGAAGGCGCCTTGAGCGGGACCATGTCGACGGCCTTGCGGAACGCCGCGGCCGCAGCCTCCATCAACGGTGTGTGCGCGGCGAGCGGAATCGTGAGTATGAGGGCGCGGCGTGCACCGGCCGCGGTGGCGAGGCGTTCGGCTTCCTGCACAGCCGGCATCTCGCCGGACAGCACGAACTGCACGTCGGCGTTGCGGTTGGCGATCCACAGGTTGCCGAGCGCGGAAGCCTGCTGCCGGATCCGTTCCACATCGGATTCATGCAGGCCGACGATGGCGATCATGCCGACGTGCTCGCCTGCCGCCTCGGCCATGACGCGACCTCGCTCCTTGACCAGCAGGAGCGCGGTCTCCCACGGGATCGAGCCCGCCGCCGCGAGCGAGGCGATCTCGCCCAGGCTGTGCCCGGCGGTGACGCTGACGTTCTCGAGGCCGTAGCTTTCGCGCCAGACCTCGTACGCCGCCCAGCACACGGTCATGACGCATGGCTGGATGACGTCGGTGCGGTTGAGCTCCTCGACGGGGCCTTCGAAGCACAGCTTGCGCACCGGCATCTCGAGCAGCTCCTCGGCGCGCTCGAACACGCGGCGCGCCGCGGGGTAGCGGTCGTAGAGGTTCTTACCCATGCCTGGCTTCTGCACCCCCTGACCGGGGAACAGCAGCGCGATCGGGCCGGAGAGCGTGATCAACTCGAGGTCACCAGGTCATTTGCGATCAAGCCCACTTCATGAGGGTGGCGCCCCATGTGAGGCCTGACCCGAACCCAGCCAGAAGAACGTGGTCGCCGCTCTTGACGCGGCCTTTGCGCACGGCCTCCTCCAGCGCGAGGGGAATCGACGCGCTCGAGGTGTTGCCGTACTCGTCGATGTTGACCGCAACGCGCTCGATCGGGAGGCCGATGCGTCGTGCTGCGGCGTCGATGATGCGGAAGTTGGCCTGGTGCGGAACCCAGAGATCGATCTCGTCGAGGGCGATTCCCGCCGCCTGGCATACCTCGGTCGCCTGGCGGATGAAGATGTCGACCGCGAACTTGAACACGTCGGGCCCGACCATCTCGATGAAGGGGGTCGCATCCTTGGCCGCGTACGCGCCCTTCTCGATGTTGCCGCACGTGACCTGTGCGTAGCCGCGGCCGTCCGAGCCGAGGCACCAGCTGAGGAAACCCGCGCCCCTCTTGGCCGCCTTCACGATTGCGGCGCCGGCGCCATCGCCGAAGATGACAGCGGTCCCGCGATCGGAGTAGTCGAGCATGCGGGACAGCACCTCCGCGCCGATCACGAGCACGGTGTCGGCGCGTTCGCTCGCGATGAAAGAGTCGGCGATCGAGAGCGCGTAGACGAAGCTCGTGCACGCCGCGAGCGTGTCCCACGCCACGGATCCAGGTGCGTCGAGCTCGTTCTGGACGCGGCACGCGACCGACGGAAACGGGCCATCCGGCGAGGACGTACCGACCAGGATCATGTCCAGGTCCTTGGCGTCGACCTCGGCCGCCTCGAGCGCCGACCGCGCGGCTTTCGTCGCCATCTCGAACGTCGTCGTCCCCGGCTCGGCGATGTGACGGCGGTGGATGCCCGTGCGCTCGGTGATCCACTTGTCCGACGTGTCCATCATCTTCTCGAGGTCGAAGTTGGTCAGGATCTTCTCGGGCGCGTAGACGCCGACGCCCGCGATCGCGCTCGGCCGGCCTTTGGCCGGGAACGAGCGGAGGGGTACGGCGTCCGAGCGTGTGCGGTAGTTGGTGGTGATGGCCATGAGCGCTACGCCTCCAGCCGCTCGGCGGTCTTCTGCTCCAGGTACTGCCAGAGGTCGCCGATCACCTTCATCTTCTCCAGCTCCTCGTCGGGCAGCTCGACGTCGTACTTGTCCTCGATCGCGGCGATGAGCTCCACGAGGTCGAGTGAGTCGGCCGCGAGGTCGCGCTGGAAGCTCTTGTCCATCTGGACCTGGTCGGGGTCGATGCCGAGGATCTCGGCGGCGAGCTCCTGGAGCTCTCTGAAGTTCAGCTGGCTTGCCATTGGGTTCCTCCTACTCGCCTTTCTTGATCACGAGCGTCGCGTTGTGGCCGCCGAATCCAAATGAGTTGGACAGGGCGACGTCGATGCTCGCCTTGCGCGCCTTGTTCGGCACATAGTCCAGGTCGCACTCCGGGTCGGGGTCGTCGAGATTGATGGTCGGCGGCAGCAACCCGCGGTCGAGCGCGAGCACGCACGCCGCGGCCTCGATCGCGCCGGCGGCGCCGAGAAGGTGCCCGTGCACCGACTTGGTCGAGCTGACGGCGAGCTCATAAGCGTGGTCGCCGAACACCGACTTGATCGCCTTGGTCTCCGCGACGTCGCCGAGCTTGGTCGACGTGCCGTGGGCGTTGATGTAGCCCACCGATTTGGGATCGACGCCGCTCGACTCGAGCGCCTGCCTCATCGCCCTTGCGGCGCCCTTGCCCTCCGGCTGCGGCGCGGTGAAGTGGTACATGTCCGCGCTCGCGCCGTAACCGGCGATCTCCGCGTAGATACGCGCGCCGCGCTGCCTCGCGTGCTCCATGTCTTCGAGCACGAACATCACTGAGCCTTCGCCCATGACGAAGCCGTCGCGGCCGAGATCGAACGGGCGGCACGCCTTCTCCGGCTCGTCGTTCCGTTCGCTGGTCGCTTTGATCTGGCAGAAAGCGCCCATCGTGAGCGGCGTGATGGTTGCCTCGCTGCCGCCGGCGATCATCGCCACGGCGTCGCCGCGTTTGATGATCTCCGACGCCTCGCCGATGCCGTGCGCGCTGGACGCGCAGGCGCTGACGATGGCGTAGTTCGGGCCGCCGGCGTGGGTGTGGATCGCGACGATCCCCGCCGCCATGTCCGCGATCATCATCGGCACCGTGAAGGGGCTGATGCGCTTCGGACCGCGCTCCATCAGCGCGGTGTGGCTCTTTTCGATCTCCTCCATGCCGCCGATGCCGGAACTGACGATGACGCCGACGTCGTCGGGGTCCATCTGGGCGGGGTCGAGGTTGGCGTGCGCCAGGGCTTGCTTGCTGGCGGCCAGCGCGAACTGGCAGTAGCGACCGATGTGACGGGCCGTCTTTCGGTCCATGTAGTCCTCAGGGTTGAAGGTCTTCACCTCGGCCGCGATCTTGGTGTCGAAGTTGGTCGTGTCGAAGCGGGTGATCCGGCCGACACCGGAGACACCCTCGATCATGTTCGACCACACTGTTTCGAGGTCGTTGCCGATCGGGGTGATGAAGCCCATGCCGGTCACGGCCACGCGAGTGCCGTTGGAGTGGCGGTAAGTCATGGTTCAAGGATAGGGACGCGGCGGCCAACCGGCACCCACGCCATGTCGCAAAACGCGCCCAATTCTTTGGACGCCAGGTCCAAACCGATTACAGAATCTTTTGCAGGTCCAGCGCCAGCTGGAGGCGAAGTCGGGTCGCGGGGACGTTCAGGTCGCCCAGGAGCTCCTTCAGCTTGTCCAGGCGGTAGAGGACGGTGTGCCGGTGAAGGCCCAACGCGCTTGCCGCGTCTTTGACCGAGCCCCTGGCCAGGTACGCCTCCAGCGTCTCCATGAGCTGGGCGCGGTTGCGCAGCTTGGGGTCCAGCAGCCTGCCCAGGCTGTGCGTCACGAACCGCTCCGCAAGTCTTGGATTCTGGGCCAGCACGAGCTGCGGGATGACCTCGTCATGGCCATGCATGGTCGCCTCGGGTCGCAGCTTGCGGCCCGTCTCGATCGCTTGCTGGGCTTCGAGGTAAGAGCGAGCGATGCCGTGGAGTCCGGGGTGATAGCCGCCGATGCCGGCACGCACTCGCGCCCGGATGTTGCCCGAGCGTTGCGACGCTTCGTCCTGCAGCCTGTTGACGAACTGACGCGCGTCATCGACGTCGCGGAGCGATTCGACCGGCCACAGGACGACCAGCGTGCTTGGGTCGGTGGCGTGGACAAGGACCCCACGCGGCGTTTCGATCGACGTTGCCACCTCGGCGAGCGCCTGGCCGCCGCGTTCGCCGTCGCGGCTGCCGAGCACCAGCTTGGAGACGATCGCGACGTAACCCTGCGCCGCGAGCGGAGTGTTGAGGGCGAGAGCCTGACGCTGTAGCTCCAGCTCGGAGTCGAAGTTGTCGCTGATGAGCGCGTGGATGAGCCGCGCGTGCGCACGCGTGCCTCGCTGCATGTGCTGCTCGCGCGCGTGCAGGTAGGTCTTGGTGACCTCGGCCGCGACCTGGTCCAGCGCGGCGAAGACGTAGTTGGCGACCAGCATGATCGCCTCCGGCATGGCCTCGCGATGACCGCGCCAGGCCCTGAGGATCTCGTCCCACGCGACCCGCGCCGCGATGCGGTAGGCGGCGAGGATGGGCTCGACCGACTGGCTGCTGCGCGCCTGCAGGATGCCGAGCTGCGCGACCCGTCGCAGCTCTTCCTGAGTCGCGGGCCGCGCCTCTTTGGCCGTCGCGAGAAAGAGGTCGAGGCCCGCCTCGCAGGCACGCACGATGGCGTCGCGCTGCGGGGGCACGCCGGTGGAGGCGTCCCAGCGGACCAGGCCGACCACGGCGCGCGCCATGTGGCGGGCCATGCCCGCGCGCCGCTCCTCGAGCTCGTCGATGAGCCCCTGCGGCAGCTTCGGGGCCGCCTTGCCCGGCTTGGACGCGGAGGCCAGCTTTGCCATGCCGTTTGACTATACGGCCCCGCTTCGGCTTGGACCTCGCGTCGAATGGGCTGTTAAGGCTCTATTGTCGTCGCCTCCGGTCACGCCGTATTCTGCGGCCGACCCGCACCAGGCCCCCCTGGGAGGGTCGGTGTTGGGGGTGGGTTCCTCTTAAGGGCTGCTGTGTCCTTTGACAAAGTCCAGCATTCGCCGCCACGCGTCGTCGCACGCGGCTTTCCACTGCTCGAAGCTGCGGTCGAAGAAGCTGTGCGGCGCACCCTCGTACACGTGCGACTCGTGGGGCACCCCGGCCTTCTCGAGCGCACGAACGAAGTCCTGGTTCTGCTCGGGCGTGGTCGCTCCGTCAGCGCCGGCAATCAGGATCAGCAACGGCGCCTTCATCTTCGAGATGTATGGCTCCGCGCGCATCGGCCGGCCGTAGAACCCGATGCATCCGTTCAGGCTGGGGTTCATCGCCGATTGATTCCACGAGTTGGAACCGCCGAAGCAGAATCCCACCGTGAACACCGACTTCACCGCCCCGCCGTCCCTGGATCCCAGGTATTCGATCGCCGCCGCCGTGTCCGCGGCGATCCCCTCGGCGGTCGTTTGCTGCACGTGAGGCATGTACTCGAACGCTTCGCTCCGATCGCCGATGCCCGCGGTGCGCGCGAAATAGTCGATGGCGACGGAATCGATGCCTGCTTCGGCGAATCGCTGCGCGAGCTCCTTGTAAAACTGATGCAAGCCTCGAACGTCGGGTAGGACCACCATGCCGGCACCGGTCGGTTCTGCCGCCCGCGCGAAATACGCAGCGAACTCGGTTCCGTCGGACGCGGTCAGGACGAGGTCTCCATGGTCGGCGGCGGCGCCGCTGATCGGCGGCAAGGGCGGGCGCGCATCATCTCCGTAGCACATGGTTCAATCCTCCTTGGTATGAGAAGCCGATGAAGATCGAGAGTCCGACTTTCACCATGGACGACATCCGGGCATTCATGACGTCATACCGCGACAGGGAACGGCAGCTGCTGGCCGACCGGCTGCAGCGCGTCTCCGAGCGCGTCGCCGAGCTGGGGCCACGAGTCAAGCGCCACGTCGACGACACCGAGTCCGAATGGAACGCTCACGAGACCCTCGCGCACATCGCTGTGGTGTCGAAGTTCTACGGGGTCCTGGTGCACCGGAT
>DATKFA010000121.1:0-7159 GCA_035511715.1 Candidatus Acidiferrum sp.
TCATGACCGCTGGATTATCGCCGGACCGGTGCTAGCCTTGCCGCGTGCAGGACTTGGCCAGGGCGCTCCGAATCGCGGGCATCGCCGTCGCGGTGATGTTCGCCGGCTGGCTGCTCTGGATCGTGCTGATCGGCCCGGCGATCCTGTTCGTTCTCCGACCCCGCTGAGCTAAAAACCCGCGATAGTCGCGCCTATCCGCGCCTCTCGGTGGGCAAATTGCGCGTTGGGCGCGACTATCGCGCGATCGGCCGGCCCCTACAGATAAGGCCAGTTCGCCACGCTCGGTCCTTCCCCGACGTACGCTTGCACGCCCTTCGGAAACCGGTGCGCCTCCAGCACGATCGCGGTCGCGCGGGCGTGCCCCTCGAGGATCACCAGCGCGCCATCCGGCCGGCGCAGCGCGATGATCTCCGGCACCTTCTTGTCGGAGTGACACAGGCCGGACGCCAGCGAGAGCACGACCATGTTGGTCCCATCACCGGTGAACACGTGCCCGACGTTGGTGGCACCTTCCGCCACCTTCCGCGTCACCGGCGATAGCAGCTGCCACGGACCGGACCTGCGCATGTAGAGCATCTGGGCAACCTCGTCGGTCGTGAGGTGAAGGCGTCGCCACACCAGATCGGGCCCCAGGCCCTCGAACGACCCCGCGCCGGTGCCGAACCCGTACGTCGACGTGATGATCTGGCGTCGAAGGTCGTTCTGCGTCTGGTCATGCAGGTCGGGCGACCGCGCGGCCTTCAACGCCAGCGACAGGTTCGCGGGGTTCGGTGGATTGCCGACGATGTACGCCTGAAACTCCGGCGACTCGATCTCCGCCTGCAGCCACGCAAGGATCACCTGATCGTCGGTCGCCGCTCCCAGATCCTCCACGAAGGGCAACTTTAGAATGACGAGAGCCATGCCAAAGACAACCAAGTGGATCTATCAGTTCACCGAGGGCTCGGCCAAAATGCGCGACCTCCTCGGCGGAAAGGGCGCCGGCGCTGCCGAGATGACGCGAGCGGGAATGCCCGTACCGCCGGGTTTCACCATCACGACCGAGGCGTGCCGCGCCTACTACTCGAGCCGAGGCAAGTTCCCGACGGGCCTGTGGGAGCAGGTGCTTTCCGCGCTGAAGATCCTCGAGCGCAAGGCAGGCAAGAAGCTCGGAGACCCGACAGACCCGCTCCTCGTGAGCGTGCGCAGCGGCGCCAAGTTCTCGATGCCCGGAATGATGGACACCGTCCTCAACCTCGGTCTCAACCAGGACACGGCGAGGGGTCTCGCGGCCCTGACCAAAGACGAACGTTTCGCCCTGGACGCGCGCCGGCGCTTCATCCAGATGTTCGGCAAGACGGTGAAGGGAATCGACGGCGACAAGTTCGAGCACGCGCTGCAGGAGGCCAAACGCAAGGCAGGCGTCAAAACCGACCCCGAGCTCAAGCCAGAGAACCTGAGGCCGCTCGTAGCCGAATTCCTGCGCATATATAAGGAAGAGACCCGCACCGAATTCCCGTCCGACCCGGTCGAACAGCTGCGCGACGCGATCGACGCCGTCTTCAAGTCGTGGAACACCGACCGCGCCAAGACCTACCGGCGCATGGAGCGCATCCCCGACGACCTCGGCACCGCCGTCAACGTCCAGATGATGGTGTTCGGCAACATGGGCTCGACCTCGGGCACCGGCGTCGCGTTCACGCGCAACCCGATCACGGGCGCGAGGGAGCTCTACGGCGACTACCTCGCCAACGCGCAGGGCGAGGACGTCGTGGCCGGCGTAAGGGACACGGAACCGATCAGCGCCCTGAAGCGACACCAGCCGAAGGTCTACGCGCAGTTCGACCGCTACGCCCGGCAGCTGGAGAAGCACTACAAGGACGTGCAGGACCTGGAGTTCACGATCGAGCGCGGAAAGCTCTACATGCTCCAGACCCGATCCGCCAAGCGCACCGGCGAGGCGGCGGTGAACATCGCGGTGGACATGGTCAAGGAGCGGCTCATCACCAAGAAGGAGGCCGTCGCGCGCGTCGAGCCGCGACAGCTCGAGCAGCTGCTGTTCCCGCGTGTCGACCCCGCGGCCAAGGTCCACCCGCTCGCCAGGGGCGTGCCCGCGTCACCGGGCGCGGCCAGCGGCGGCGCGGTCTTCGACGCCGACACCGCGGTGGCGTGGGGCAAGCAGGGCAAGGCGGTGATCCTCGTGCGCGTCGAGACGAACCCCAACGACGTCCACGGCATGGTCGAAGCGAAGGGCATCCTCACGCAGACCGGCGGCACCGCCTCGCACGCCGCGCTCGTAGCGCGCGGAATGGGGCGCCCGTGCGTGGTCGGCGCGAGCGCGATCGACGTCGACGTGCGCCAGCGAAAATTCTCGGCGAACGGCACCACGATCAAGGAAGGCGACCAGATCACGATCGACGGCACCACCGGCGACGTGTACGTGGGCAACGTGCCGACGATCGAAGCGCGAAGCCTGAACCAGCACCCCGCGGCGAGCGCGATCCTGAGGTGGGCCGACGAGCTGCGCCGCCTCGAGGTCTGGGCCAACGCCGACTACCCGCGCGACGCGGCCAAGGCGCGCGAGAACGGCGCGCAGGGAGTTGGGCTGTGCCGGACCGAGCACATGTTCATGGAGCAGGACCGCCTGCCGATCGTGCAGGCGATGATCATGGCCGACAGCACCGAGGAGCGCGAGAAGCAGCTGGCGAAGCTGCTGCCGATCCAGCGCGGCGACTTCGAGGGCATCTTCAAGGAGATGGCGGGGCTGCCGGTCATCATCCGGCTCATCGACCCACCGCTCCATGAGTTTCTGCCCAGCCTCGAGGACCTGATCCGCGAGACGACCCACCTCAAGGACACGGGCGACAACCCAGCCCGCCTGGCCGAGGCCGAGAAGGTCCTCGCCCGAGTCGAGGAGCTGCATGAGGCCAACCCGATGCTCGGCCTGCGCGGCGTGCGGCTTTCGATCCTCTACCCCGAGATCCCGCGCATGCAGGTGCGGGCGATCATGGAGGCGGCGACCAACCTCCGACGGAAGAAGGTGGACGCCCGGCCGGAGATCATGATCCCGCTCGCCGGAACGGTCGCCGAGCTGCGCGCGGTGCACTCGGAGCTGAAGCCGGTCGCGGAAGCCGTGCAGAAAGAGGCGGGGATCCGCGTGCCCTACAAGTTCGGCACGATGATCGAGATCCCGCGCGCCGCGCTGACCGCCGGCGAGATCGCGGAGGAGGCCGAGTTCTTCTCCTTCGGCACCAACGACCTCACGCAGACCACGTTTGGATTCAGCCGCGACGACGCCGAGCGCGCGTTCATCGTCCGCTACCTCGAGCAGAAGATCCTCCCGCGCAACCCGTTCGAGACCATCGACGAAAAGGGCGTAGGCCGCCTGATGTCGATCGCGGTCACGGAAGGACGAAAGACGCGAAAGGACCTCGAGGTCGGCATCTGCGGCGAGCATGGGGGAGACCCCGACTCGATCCACCTCTGCCACAGGCTGGGCTTGAACTACGTGTCGTGCAGCCCATTCCGCGTCCCGGTGGCCCGGCTGGCGGCGGCGCAGGCCGCGATCGGAGACGGAACGGGAACTAAGTAGGGGCCTGATTCATAGCCCAGACGTGCACGGCCTGAGCGCGGCTGTGCAAGCCGTTCGCGGCGTACAGGCGCTCGAGCTGCGTGCGGACTGTCCGCTGTGAAACTTGAAGGGCGACCGCGATCTGCTTGTCGGAATATCCCGACGCGATGAGGCTGACGATCTCGACCTGACGGGGACTGAATCTGACTGCCATGGGTTGCGCCCATGGAACCGCAGGCTCAGAGCACGTTCAATTCGCGATTTGGCGTGTCGTCATTTTGAGGGACACGCTTTGTCCAGTTGGCGGTCGCCTCCGCGCGGTTGCGCAGCCCGTGCTGCGCATAAAGCCGCTGCAGGTGCGTCCGCACGGTATGCGGCGACACCTGGAGCCGCGCAGCGATCTCTTTGTCCGACAGGCCGGTTGCGACCAGGCTCATGATCTCGCGCTGCCGCGGCGACAGAGCCATCGGCTCGGCCGCGGGAGCGGATCGGGCCGCCTTCACCTGCGCCGTGTTCAGCTGGAAGTTCTCGCGCAGCAAGTTCTGGACGGCGACGAAACCGAAGCCCAGGAAGAGCCAGACCAACGCCACGCCGAAAGCGTTGATGGTGCCTGTCCCGGTCGCCGCCTCGGCGAGAAAGATCACCAGCGCCACCAGGGGCACGGCTACCACCGCCGGCCGCCAGCTTGGCCAGACCGCGGCCACGACCATGCAGTAACCCAGCAGGCCGTCGTGCCAGACCCGCGGCTCGCTGAAGGTCAGGGAGACGCCGAGGACGGTCAGCGCGACCAGGACTCCGGCGGTGATCGATGCGTCGCTTCCGGCTCGAACGTCGAGCCAGAACCACGTCCACACGAGCGCGAACGACGCAAGGCCGATCAGAGACGGCACCAGCTCGTTCGCGGTGAGTCCCCTGCTGAGCAGCAGGAGCAGCGGCCAGACGAGGATGAGGATCCAGGAGAGGGGCACGAGCCGGCCGACATGCTGCCAGACCGTCGCCTCGCGGAGCCAGCCCCCCACCTGTACGAAGAATTATGGGGGCTGATTGTTAAGCAATCGACTAAGCGTTCCGGCCCACGTACGCGGCGGCCAGCGACGTGATGAACAGGGCCAGAAATGCGAGCCAGTAGGCTCCCTGGAGAACGACTGCACCCGCGGCGATGAGCAGCCCGAGGGCAATCAGCACCGCCGCGATTACCCTGCGCGCTCGCCTTCGTTCAGGCCGCCGATCCGGGTCTTGCGGTGGCACACCGACGGGATCGGGCTGACCCTCAGGTCAGGTCCCGACGCCGCACGAAGTAAGCGGTTCCGGTGCAGAACAGCAGCAGGTAAGCCGCCACCACCGCGACCGCCTGCCAGGCCGCGACAAGGGCGGTCGGAACCTGGCCCCCCGCGGGCACGTAGCCGTGGCCGAAGGCCTGGAACAGGGCTCCGGCGTTGGGGCCTGGCAGGAGCTTCTCCAGGTCGCGAACCGCCTCACCGCCCATGCCGCCCAGAACGTTGAGGACCAGGCCTTCGATGACCAGCATGTAGAGCAGCCCGACCGCGAGCGGCACGACCGACTGACGAAAGGCGGCCGCGAGCAAGACGCCGAAGCTGCACCACATCGAGCAGATGAGCCACGTCGTCGCGATGGCGGCGAGGAGCTGCTGGGGTGGCGGACCGGCCAGAGAAGCCCCGTCGATCCCGGCGAGAGTGAGCGCGACCGCCCCGGCCACCGCCCAGAGAAAGAGATCCAGCGCGAGGATGACCGCGCAGAGGACGGTCAGCCTTCCGCCGAGTGATGCGAGGCGACCCGGCGGCAGCGACGTGATGGTGTGGATCGTCCCCCACGCATGGTCGCTCCCAATGCTCAGGACGCCGAGGGCGAGACATGCGGCGCCCATCAGGGCAGGCATGGTGCTCACGAAGTGGGGGACGATCAGCCGCGGGTAATACTCGGCCTTCAGCTGCTGAACGTCGGTCCCGGCCGGCAGCAGGTCGTGAGGTCCGTGGGCGAAAAACCACCACCCCGGCAGGTAGACAAAGAAGACCAGGACGCCGAGCAGGATGCCGAGCAGGATCCACACCGCCGGGCGCCGCGTCGTCTTCAGCCACTCCGCGCGAAATGCCGCGATCACGCCGACCGCGCCTCCGCCGGAGACGTCAGCTCGAAGAAGACGTCCTCGAGCGAACGCTCCTGCTGGCGCAGCTCCAGGATGTCCACGCCTGAGGAGATGAGGGCGCGGCTGATCTCGCGCACCGGGACGCCGTCGAGCGTCATCACCAGGCTGTCGTCGCGGCGAATCACGCCGTGGGGGCCGGCGATCGCGGCCAGCACCCGCGCGGCGGGCTCGATCGGCGCGGCCCTGACGATCAGCGACCGCGCGCCTCTGAGCTCGCTGACCGGTCCCTCGACCACCAGCCTGCCCCGGTTGATGACACCGACCGTCTGGCAGACCTGCTCGACCTCGCTCAGGTGATGGCTCGAGAGCAGGACGGTGCGGCCGCTCCTCGCCATCTCCCGGACGACAGTGCGCATGTCGAGTATGCCCTGCGGGTCGAGGCCGTTGGTCGGCTCGTCGAGGATCACGACCGCCGGCTCCCTCATCAGCACCGCGGCGAGGGCGATGCGCTGCTGCATGCCGCGGGAGTAGGTGCCGTACCTGCGACCCGCATCTCGTGTCATGCCGACCTGTTCCAGCGCCAGCTCGATCCGATGCTCGCCGAGGCCGCAGTAACGCGCGACCACGCGCAGGTTGTTGCGGCCGGAAAGATATGGGTAGAAACCGAATCGGTCGAGCAGCGCACCGACCAGTCGACGGCTCTCGCTCGAGCCCGCATCGTGGCCGGCGATGATCGCGCCGCCGCCCGTAGGGCGGATCAAGCCGACCAGCATGCGCAGCGTCGTCGTCTTGCCTGCGCCGTTTGGGCCCAGCAGCCCGTAGACCTGGCCGCTCGGCACGCGCAGCTGCACGGCGTCAACCGCAAGGACGCCGTTGGGATATCGCTTGGACAGCGCGTGCGACGTGATTGCGAGGTCCATATCGCGTTATCAAACACGGACGTCGGCCGGACCAAAAGTCGGCATAACTACCGACACGCCAATCCACTCGAGCTCTCTGTCGGTCTTTATGCCGACTTGTTCATGTCTTTGTTCGCCCCTAGGGTGCGTGGCTGCGGACCGCACTCGTGAATCAATTTCAAGAATTCCATGGAGGTATGTGATGGTTGCAATGCGCGCGAGAGCGCTCGCGGGCTCCAGCGCGGTGACCGGGTTGATGATCCTCGTGGCGATGACGGCTTCCGTCGTGGCGCAGTTGATGGGCCACTTCGGATTCAGCTACAGCGATGCGGGGTTCATCCTCTTCCTCGTCACCAGCGGCAGCATCGTCTTGTTCTGGGTGGCCCCGGAGCTCATTCCGTTTCTCGGAGTGCTTCGCCTGGTGCTCATCTACTTCGGGACGGGCGCGGCCATCGGCTGGTAGCTAGTACCCGCAGCCGGCCGTAGACCGGCGGGGACAAATGGAGGTGACACCAGTGGTCAATCTGTACGCAATGGCCAACCGGCATACACGCGTCGCGGCGCTCGGTGCGTCCGCGCTGGCGGCCGCCCCGTCTCTGCTCTATC
>DATKFA010000122.1:0-9124 GCA_035511715.1 Candidatus Acidiferrum sp.
CAGGACGTACATCCCCTTCGCGTCAACCACGGTCGCGCGGGGGACTTTCAGCGATGGCGCGACCGAGGCGATGACCCCGTCGGTCACGTGCACGTCGACCAGGCGCGGTCCCTCGGGTGTGTAGACCGTGGCTCCGCGAACGAGAAGCTCAGTCAAGCTCGAGGTCTGATATCCGAAACAACGGCGAGTAGGGAATGCGCGCCTCGCGAATGTTCTCCTCGCCGCCCTCACCTCGGTCCAGCACCACGACGAGGTGGATCACCTCGAGCCCGGCGTCGCGCAGCACCTGCACCGAGCGGAGCGAATCCCCGCCGGTGGTGACGACGTCTTCGATCACCGTGACGCGCTCGCCTGCTGTGAACCGGCCTTCGATCTGCTTGCCGGTGCCGTACCCCTTCGGCTCCTTGCGTACGAGCAGGAGCGGCAGGCCTGTCTCCATCGAGACCGCGCCGCCGAGAAGCACCGCGCCGAGCTCTGGTGCGGCGAGTCGCTGCGTCTCTTTGGGGACGAGCTCGGCGAGGTGCGCGGCGATTCGCTTCAGGAGCTGCGGGTCGGTCTCGAAAAGGAATTTGTCGAAGTAGCGGTTCGATCGCTTGCCGGAACGAAGAGTGAAATCGCCCTTGAGATATGAGGCGGCTACAAGATCGCGCGCCAGCGCCTCCCGGTCCGCAACCACGAGCTCAATCTAAAAGATCCAGCGTCGCCTGCGCGGCCGGGTTCATCCCGGCCGCAACTTTGTCCTTGTCGTCTCCAGACGCAGTGACCCACCAAAAGGGAGGGTTTCCACAAGGGAACCGTAGGTTCCCTTGTGTTTTTAGTCCAGGGGGTAGAAGCAGGCCGCCAGGTGCTCGTCACCGAACGACTCGAGCGGTGGAACCTCCTCAGCGCAGTGTTCCTTCGCGCGCGGACAGCGAGTGCGGAATCGGCATCCGCTCGGAGGGTTGACGGGCGACGCAACGTCCCCCTGGATGATGGTGCGCTCGCGCCGCATCTCCACCACCGGGTCCGGGATCGGAATCGCGGAGAGCAAGGACCCTGTGTACGGGTGGCGCGGCCGCTTGTAGAGCTGTGTCCCCGGCGACATCTCCATGATCTTTCCGAGGTACATCACGGCGATGCGGTTGGAGATGTGCTTCACGACCGACAGGTCGTGGGCGATGAAGAGATACGTCAGGTTGAACTTCGACTGCAGCCGCTCGAGCAGGTTGATGATCTGCGCCTGGATCGAGACGTCGAGCGCGGAGATCGGCTCGTCGCACACGATGAAGCTCGGTTCCACGGCAAGCGCGCGAGCGATTCCGATCCTCTGCCGCTGGCCGCCTGAGAACTCGTGCGGATAGCGGTCGACGAAGCGCGGATTGAGACCCACGACCCGCAGCAGCTCCTGGATGCGGTCCTGTCGCGCCTTGCCCTTCGCGAGACCGTGCACGTCTATCGGTTCGCCGACGATGTCGCCGACCGTCTGGCGCGGGTCGAGCGACGCGTAGGGGTCCTGGAAGATCATCGCCACGTCGCGCCGCAGCTCGCGCAGCTTCGAGCCGCGCAGGTTCGTGATGTCCTGACCCTTGAACACGATCTTGCCCGCGGTGGGCGTGATGAGCCTGATCGCCGTGCGGCCAAGCGTCGACTTACCGCAGCCCGACTCACCGACGAGTCCAAGAGTCTCGCCGGTCTTGATCTCGAGGTCGACGCCGTCGACGGCGTGCACGTGCCCCACGGTGCGCTGCAGCACGCCGGAGGCCACCGGGAACCAGACCTTCAGGTCGGTGATCGAGAGCAGCGGATCGGCCGAGGTCCACGCCCGGGTCAGGGTCTTGACCGCGGGTTCTAGGGGTCCCCGCGAACTCACGCCGAAGGCTCTGAGTTCGTGGGGATTCTCTCAGGCACCTTTCAGCTCCACGCCGGACTGCGTGACCCAGCACGCGGCCCGCTGGGTGTCGCCGACAGGCTGCAACCTCGGCGTGTCGCGCGAGCAGCGCTCGACGCGGAACGAGCAGCGCGGATGGAACGCGCAGCCTTCGGGCAGGTCGATCAGGTTTGGAGGGAGACCCTCGATCGGCTTCAGCGGCTCGTGGCGCTCGGCGTCAAGCCGGGGGATGGACCGCAGGAGCGACCAGGTGTAGGGGTGCTTCGGGTGCGCGAAGACGTCGGTCGTGGGGCCGGCCTCGACGATGCGGCCTGCGTACATGACGATCACGCGCTGACACATTCCGGCGACGACTCCGAGGTTGTGCGTGATCAGCATCGTCGCGGTGCCGAACTCGCGGTTGACGTGCCGCAGCAGGTCGAGGATCTGGGCCTGGATGGTGACGTCGAGGGCGGTCGTGGGCTCGTCTGCGATCAGGACTGCGGGCGTGGTGGTCAGGCCCATCGCGATCATCACGCGCTGGCGCATGCCGCCCGAGAACTGGTGCGGGTAGTCGCGCGCGCGGTCCGCCGCCGAGGGGATTCCGACGCGGCCGAGCATGTTTATGGCCGACACCATCGACCTCTTCGCGTCCCATCCATGGTGCAGCCGCAATGGCTCGGCCACCTGCCATCCGGTGCGGTAGACCGGGTTGAGCGACGTCATCGGGTCCTGGAAGATCATCGCGATCTCCTTGCCGCGGACCTCGCGCATCTCCTCTTCGGTGTTCTTGGTCAGGTCGTGACCTTTGAACACCACGCTCCCGCCGACGATCCTGCCCGGACGCTGCAGCCGCATGATGCTCAGCGCGGTCACGGACTTGCCGCACCCCGACTCGCCGACGATGCCAAGGGTCTCGCCCGGGTTCAGCTCGAACGAAACGCCGTCCACCGCTTTGACCACGCCGTCCTTGGTCTTGAAGACGGTGTGCAGGTCGTTGACTTCGAGGAGCGGCTGCGTCACGTGATCAAGTCTTGAGGCGGGGGTCGAATGCGTCCCGAATGGCGTTGCCAAAGATGTTCGACGCCAGCACTGTGACGAAGATCATGATGCCGGGGAAGTAGACCAGCCAGGCGGAGTGGTAGAAGTAGCTCTCCGCGTTGGTCAGCATGTTGCCCCAGCTGGACGTCGGCGGCTGGATGCCGAGGCCGAGGAAGTCGAGCGCCGCCTCGATCAGGATGATCTGGCCGACGCCCAGGCTCGCGGCGACGATCAGCACCGGTAACACATTGGGCAGCAGGTGCCGGAACATCATCCGGAAGTCGCGCGCGCCGATCGAGCGCGTGGCCAGGATGAAGTCGCGCTGCTTCACCGACAGGACTTCCCCACGCACCAGGCGCGCTACGTTGCCCCACCCGACCGACGCGATGATCGCGGCGAGGGAGATCGCGTTGGGGTGGATGAGGATCGACATGAGGATGAAGAGAAAGATCGCGGGGATGGCGAGCACGGTGTCGACAAAACGCATCAGCACGTCATCGATCCAGCCGCCGTAGTAGCCCGCCGCCATGCCGAATGTGGTGCCGACCGTAAGCGCCATCCCCACCGTCAGGAAGGCGATGCCGAGAGTGACGCGGCCGCCCCAGATCAGGCGCGTCAGCGTGTCGCGTCCGAGCTCGTCGGTGCCGAGCATATGTGTGGAACCCGGCGGCCGGAAGGTCGCCGCCAGGTCGATGCTCTGGGGCTGGAAGTGCGTCAGCACCGCCGAGAACAGCGGCGCCAGGATCGCGATCACCGCGAAGATCAGGATCAGGACGCCGGCGGCCATGCCGATCGGGTTGTGTCGGAGCCGCTCCCAGGACTCGTTCCAGTAGCTCTGCGCCGGCCGGCCGGCCGCGGTCTCGACCGCCGCACCGGGCATGTCCAGCTCTGCTACGCGGCTCGGTCCGATCATCAGGCTTTCATCCGTACCGGATCCTCGGATCGAGAACTCCGTAGAGCAGGTCGGCCAGAAGGTTGCCGGCGACCACGAGCAGCGTGGCGAAGAACGTGACCCCCATGACAGTCGTGTAGTCGTACTGCAGTGCGCGCTCGAACGCGAGCTTGCCGATGCCGGGCCATCCGAAGACGACCTCGACGACAAGGCCGCCGCTCACCAGGCCGGGCAGCTCGAGGCCGATCAGCGTGATGAGGGGGATGAGCGCGTTACGCAGCCCGTGCAGGTAGACGACGCGGCGCTCGCTCATCCCTTTGGCGCGCGCCGTGCGGATGTAGTCCTGCGACAGCACCTCGAGCATGCTCGAGCGGATGAATCGCGACCAGGTCGAGATGTAGAAGAACGACAGCACGGTCGCGGGAAGGACCAGGTGCTCCAGGCGGTCGAAGAAGTCGCCGCCGTTGACGGCGCTGTAGGCGCCGCTCGAGGGCAGCCACGGCAGGCCGTGCTGCTCGAGCGTGACGGAGAACACGAGGATGAGGATCAGGCCCATCCAGAATTGGGGTACGGCGAAGCCGGCGACCGAGACGACGGTCATCGTGTGGTCGGTCTTGGTGCCGTGGCGCAGCGCGCCGATGACCCCGACGGGTATCGCGATCAAGACGCCGATGAGGATCGCGGTGCCTGTCAGCTCGATCGTGTTGGGCAGGCGGTCGGCGACATGGCTCCAGACAGTGCTGCCGTCGATCATCGAGTGGCCGAAGTCGCCGTGAAGCACGCCCCAGATCCAGGTGGCGTACCACTGCCAGCCGGGCCGGTCGAGGCCGAGGTCGGCCCTGAGGCGCGCGATGTCCTCCGGCCTCAAGGCCGGGTTGAGGTCGATGCCAGGCACGTAGGAGCCGCTCGTCGTCTTCATCAGGGCGAGGGTCAGCGCCGTCACCCCAAGGACGACGACGATGGAGGCGAGGAACCGCCGGGCTACGTACTTCGCCAGCATCTGCTGCTAGAAGCTAATCCCAGCGGTCCTCGAACTACCTCCCGTCATGCCTACTTGCCGTCCGTGACCCAAACGTTCTTGAGCCAGGGCCGGAACTGGTACTGGTTGAACGGCCCGAAGTCGGTGCCCTGGACCCGCGTGTTGACGCCCCAGATGCCGTGGGTGAAGTTGAGGATGGGCGCCGGCACCAGGTCCGACATGATGTCCTGGAACTGGCTGTAGAGCTGCTTGCGCTTGGCCTGGTCGAGGGTGCCGAGGGCCTGGTCCAGGATCGAGTCGACCTGGTCGTTCTTGAAGAAGGCCCCGTTGAAACCGCCCGGCGCGGTGTTCCGCGAGTGGAAGAGCGGCGATTCGTCAGGGTCGACAGACCAGTTGAAGCCGACCAGGAACACGTCAAACGTCCGGATGTCCACGATCTGGCTGACCAGCTGCGGGAACTGGATCAGCGAGGGCGTCGCCTCGACGCCGATCGCGCTCCAGGCCTGCTGCATGTAGGTGAGGGACGACTCGCGCTGCTTGTTGCCCGCGTTGGTGATCATCGTGAACTTGAGCTTCTGTCCGTTCTTGGCCCGGATGCCGTCGGAGCCCTTGGTCCATCCGGCTGCGTCGAGCATCGACTCGGCCTTCGCCTTGTCGAAGTTGTAGACGACCTGCGGTTTGGCCTTGTAGGCCCACGAGGTCGGAGGTTCGACGGAGTCGGCAGCTGTGGCGTGGCCGAAGTAGATCGCCTGGTTCATCGAGTTCCGGTCGAGCGCGAACAACAGCGCCTGGCGGACGGCCTTGTCCTGGAAGAGTGGCCCCGCCGGCTTGCTCGGGTCCAGCTGATAGGCATAGAACGTGAACGTGGGGACCGGGAACTCAGACCGGCCGACAGTCGACACTCCGGTCAGCGAGTCGTACTGTCCGGGGTCGATCGGACCGATGTCGATCTCGCCGGTCTTGAGCTGGTTGGTCACCGCCACCGAATCGGGCAGAACCTTGTAGATCCACTGGTCAAGGTTCGGCGGGCCACCCCAGTAGTTGTCGTTGCGGCCCACCGTGACCTGCTGTCCCTTCTCCCAGCTGACGAACTTGAACGGTCCGTTGGACACCGTCGGGGCGGTGTTGTAAGCGGCCGTATTCAGGGCCTTGGCGTCCATGCTGCCCAGGATGTGTTTGGGCAGGATGCCGTACTGGCCGTGGCTGGCGAGAAACGGCGCGAAGACCTGCGTCGTGGTGAGAACGACGGTCAGGGGATCGGGCGTGTCGATGCTCTTGATGTACTTGGACAGGTCGCCTCGCCTCGGCGACGCGAAGTCCTTGTACGCCGGGTCGTAGGCCAGCGCGTAAGTGAACTTGACGTCGTCCGCCGTGATCGCCTGGCCGTCCGACCACTTCAAGCCGGAGCGGAGCTTGAACGTGTAGGTCAGGCCGTCCGACGAGGTCTTGAAGCTCTCGGCGAGGGCAGGAATGACGGTGCCGTCCTTCTTCTGGTTGGTGAGACCGTCGAACAGCAGGCCGATGACCTGGTTCGAGGCGGTGTCGCTGCTCAGCATCGAGTTGAGTGTGCGGATGTCGGTGAAGTTGCCCTCCACGACATGCCCGCCCTTCTTGGCCACCGTCGAGTTGTTGTTGCTGCTCGTCCCGGCGCACGCCTCGAGGAATCCCACGATGCCACCGCTGAACGCCATGAAGGCGGCCGTGCCGCCGGCTCGTCTTAGAAAGTCACGCCTGGACCACTCGTCGAGAAACCTCTCGAACTGGGCAAACCCCTTATCCGCAGCATCCTCGTCTCGGCTCATCTGTGTCGACCTCCCCGTTCGTTCGCCCTGCGTCCCTCCGTGGGCCATCCGGGCGCTTGCGTTTCCCCGCGATGATTATGAAGAGTTGTGTCAAGTGGTCAAAAAAGAAGTTCGATGGCCGCCAAAGTAGCGATAGGCGTGGCGAGGGTCGTCCTGCACCTCCCCGAGTCGGGTTCGCTGAAGTCGAAGCGGCAGGTGGTGAGCGGCTTGCTGCGCCGCTTGCGGCAGGAGTTGAAGGTGGCGGCGGCCGAGGTCGGCGAGCTGGACCGCTGGCAGCTGGCCGAGCTCGTCGTAGCCACTGTCAGCGGCGACCGCCCCCAGGCGGACCGGGTGCTGGCGGCGGCGCTGTCCTTCATCGAGGCGCACTGCGACGGGGCGATCATCACCGATGTGTCGACGGAGCTTGTCCAGCTATGAGGACGGCCTCCCTGATCGATGAGTTCGAGGAGTCGCTGCCCTTCGACCTCGACCCGTTCCAGCGCGAGGCGATCGAGAAGCTCGACGCGGGACGAGGCGGCGTCCTGGTCAGCGCCCCGACGTCGAGCGGCAAGACGATCGTCGCCGAGTACGCCATCTTCCGGGCGCTGCGGGAGGGCGCCAAGGTGCTCTACACGACGCCGCTGAAGGCCCTGAGCAACCAGAAGTTTCACGACTTCGTCCGTGCGTACGGCGAATCGACGGTCGGCCTGGTCACCGGCGAGAACACGATCAACGACGACGCCCCGGTCGTGGTGATGACCACCGAGATCCTGCGCAACCTCATCTACGAGGACCCCGGACGCCTCGACCTCGTGCGCTACGTCGTGCTCGACGAGGTGCACTACATCGACGACTTCCCCCGCGGTTCCGTGTGGGAGGAGATCGTCATCCAGGCGCCGCCCTCGATCAAGCTCGTCGGGCTCTCCGCGACGATCGGCAACTACCGGGAGATCGCCGACTGGATGGCCGAGAACCGCGGCGGGATGGAGACCGTCTTCCACGACGTGCGTCCGGTCGAGCTGAAGATGTGGCTGGCGATCAACAACCGCTTCTATCCGCTGTTCAAAGGAGACGGCGGCATCGACCAGCGCACATGGAGCAAGGCGGCGCAGGAAGAGGAGGCGTCCTATCGCATCGGCGGGTACAGGGGCCTGCCGTCCAACGATCTGCTCCACGTCATCGAGGAGCTGCGCCGTCTCGAGATGCTGCCGGCGATCTACTTCATCTTCTCGCGGCGCGGCTGCCGCGAGGCGCTGCAGCGCTGCGCGTACCACGAGCTCGACCTGACCACCGCCGAGGAGAAAGAGGCGATCGACCGGGTCGCCGCCGAGCGTCTGCAGGGGTTGAAGGACCACGACGAGGAGGCTCTCTTCCGACGCATGGTCGACGCGCGCCTCCTGCGGCGCGGCATGGCGGAGCACCACGCCGGCCTCTTGCCCTACCACAAGGAGATGGTCGAGGAGCTCTTCGTGCGAGGACTGGTCAAAGTCGTCTTCGCGACCGAGACGCTGTCGCTCGGCATCAACATGCCCGCGCGTGGCGTGGTCGTCTCGTCGTTCACAAAGTTCGACGGCGTGAACTTCTCCACCCTCACCACGGGCGAGCTGACGCAGCTCATGGGCCGCGCGGGACGGCGCGGCATCGACGTCATCGGACACGGCGCGATCCTCAAGGAGGCCGACGTCGAGGTCGGAACGATCTACGAGGTCGCGATGGGCCCGACGCTCGTCGTCGAGTCCAAGTTCCTGCCGAGCTACAACATGGCCCTCAACCTGCTTCGCGTCTACACGCCGGAAGAGGCCGACGCGCTGATGCAGAGGTCGTTCGGCCAGTTCCAGAAGCGCCTTGCGGCTGGCCAGGCCGACGAGCGGCTGAAGAACGTTCGCGAGCAGCTCGCCGACGCGCGGCGGACGTGGGACGACCCCGAGGTTTCCATGGAGGACGTGGCGCAGTACTTCAAGCTCGAGGACCGGCGCCGCGCGATCCGCATCGAGCTGAAGCGCCTACGCCGCGAGGCCGGCGCCGAGCGCAGAGGCCGGCGCGGCCACCACGCGCGCCGCGACAGGACGCTCGGTTCCACCGGTCGCGTCGTCCAGAAGCTCGAGGTCGAAGCGAAGGGTCTGCTCGAGCGCCAGCGGAAGCTCAAGGTCGTGCGTTCGCCGCGGCTCGGCGAGTACCTGCAGAAGTACGGCGAGATGCGCACGCTGCAGAAGGAGCTCGAGGGCGGCCGGCGCGAGGTCGCGGGCCAGATGGACGAGTACGCGCGAAAGCTAAGGCGGTTGGCCCGGATACTGACCGAGGCCGGCTTCCTTGCGAAGGACCGGCCGACCGACAAGGGCCTGTTCGCCTCGCGCGTGTATGGCGAGAACACAATCCTGGTCGCCGAGGCGGTCTGGGCGGGATGGCTGGAGGGCCTGACGGCTGAGGAGCTGTGCGCGGTCCTGGTGATGCTCGCGGCCGAGGATCGTGAGCGCGGAGGACGGGATCGGCAGGCCAGAGGACCGCGGCGCTATCCGACACCTGCCATCGCGCAGACGGCTCGCCTCGTCCGTTCGCTGTATTTCCGTTTCGCCGACATGGAGAAG
>DATKFA010000123.1:0-2453 GCA_035511715.1 Candidatus Acidiferrum sp.
GGCGATCCTAGCTTCGTGATCGAGGCTGCGCGAGCCGACGCGGTGCGGAAGGGGATCCGCCTGGAAGAGCTGACCATCGCCTGGATGTCGATCGAAGCGGCGGTCGCGATCATCGCTGGCATCGCCGCGCGCAGCGTCCTCCTCACCGCCTTCGGCGTCGACTCGGTCATCGAGCTGCTCAGCGGCGTGATCCTTTACCGCCGGCTCAAGGGCGATTCGGAGCGGCTCGAAGCCACAGCGACCCGCATCTCGGCTGTCCTCCTCGTCCTTTTATGTGTGTACGTCGTCGCGACCTCGCTGGCCGGCCTCTTGCTGCGTGTTGAGCCGAGTGAGTCGGTCGTTGGAATCGCGGTCTCGGCCGTGGCCCTGGTTGCTATGCCGCTGCTGGCGAGGGCGAAGCGGCGAGTCAACGTGGTGCTCGAGAGTCCTTCGCTTCGCGCGGACATCGCCGAGACGTTGAGCTGCGCCTACCTGGCTGCGGTGACGCTGGCCGGGCTCGTCATCGCCGGGCTCACGGGCTGGTGGTGGGCGCAGTACGCCGCAGCCGTGCTGCTCCTGTTCTGGCTGGCGCCGGAGGCGCGAGAGGCGCTGGAGGAGTGGCGGCATAATTGGTCCAACCATGGGGGTAAGGGGATAGATGACTGATAACTCGGGTCAGCACACGAACACGGAGCCCAAGCACCACCACGAAAAACGGCGCTTGATGGTGACGCAGCTCCTCCATGCGCCGGTGCTCAACCCGGCCGGGACCGAGGTGGGCCGGGTCGAAGACTTCATCGTCAAGCTCAGCGACGGGAGCTACCCGCCGGTCACCGGCCTCAAGGTGCGGGTCGGCGCCCAGGACGTGTTCATCGGCAAGGACGTCATCGAGCGCCTCGAGCCCAGCGGCGTGCGCCTCAACACCCCCACCATCCGCACCGAGCCGTTCCAGCGCCGCCCGGGCGAGGTTCTCCTCGCCGCCGACGTCCTCGGCCGCCATCTGATGGATGTGAACAAGGGCCGGATCGTGCAGGCCCACGACCTGGTGCTGGCCCCAGGCGAGGACGGCTGGCATCTGTCCGGCGTTGACCGGAGCCCGCAGGCGATGATCCGCCGCCTCGTCCCCCGCCGCGGGCGTCCCGACCTGCGCCGACACTCGATCCTCGATTGGAAGGACGTCCAGCCGTTCGTGTCGCACGTGCCCACGGCCAGGCTGCGCCTGCCGCTGCAGCGCCTGCGCCGGCTGCACCCGGCGCAGATCGCCGACATCGTCGAGGGTGCGTCGCACGAAGAGGGACAGGAGATCATCGAGGCTGTCGAGGGCGATCCGGCCCTGACCGCCGACGTGTTCGAGGAGCTGGACCCGGAGCACCAGGTCGAGTTCATCCGCTCGAAGTCCAACGAGGACGTGGCTCACATCCTCGAGCGCATGGCGCCGGACGACGCTGCCGACCTCCTGAGCGAGCTCGATCAGGAGCGGCGCAAGCCGGTGTTCGACATGATGGCTGCCACTCAGCAGCACAAGCTGCGCAAGCTGCTGCAGTACCACCCCACCACCGCCGGCGGAATGATGAGCCCCGACTACGTGTGGGTCATCCGGGGCGCCACCGTCGACATGGCGCTCGAAGCGGTGCGGATCGACGACAAGGCGCCGCGGCCGCTGCAGAACATCGTGTTCGTCACTGAGGCCGACGGTCGCTTCGTGGGCAGCATAGGCATCGTTGAGCTCCTTCGGTCGGAGCGAGTGCTGAGGGTTGAGGAGCTGGAGCTCGTCAACTGCTTCGTGCACGGCAACGCCGACTTCGCCGACGTCGCTTTGATGATGGCCGACTACAACCTCACCGCCCTGGCGGTCACCGATTCGGCCGAGAACCTGATCGGTGCGATCTCATCCGACGATGTCATCGAAGCGCTCGTGCCCGACGACTGGCGCGCGCGCATCGAGGCCTCCACCGGGGTATAAACCTAAGTGTCTGAGCGCGAGCCAAACCGCAAGGACTCGCGCTTGAAGCCAACGTCGGCGCTGCTCGACGAGATGCAGCACGCCGACATTCACGGTGCGTTCGGCACCATCCGCGTCAGCGACCTGGCGCCCCGGCGCACATGGCGCCAGCGTGTCCTGACGCTGCTCGCCATCATCGGTCCAGGCCTGATCGTCATGGTCGGCGACAACGACGCCGGGGGAGTCTCGACCTACGCCCAGGCCGGCCAGGACTTCGGCTATTCGCTCCTGTGGACGCTGATCCTCCTGGTCCCGGTCCTGATCGTCAACCAGGAGATGGTGGTGCGCCTCGGCGCGGTCACCGGCGTCGGCTACGCGCGCCTTATCAGTGAGCGGTTCGGGCGTTTCTGGGGCTGGTTCTCGGTCGCCGGGATATTCCTGCTGAACTTTCTGACCATCAGCACCGAGTTCATCGGCATCAAGTTCGCTGGCGAATATTTCGGCCTCAGTCCTTATATCGTCGTGCCCGCGG
>DATKFA010000124.1:0-7100 GCA_035511715.1 Candidatus Acidiferrum sp.
GTTACGCCTGTCGTGTTCTGGGCTGTGATGGCGGTGATGGCCGAGGTCCCATGCACTCCGAGGGCGGCAAAAGTCTTCAGGTCGGCCTGGATGCCGGCACCGCCGCCGGAGTCCGAGCCCGCGATGGTCAGCGCGACGGGAAGCTTCATCGGCGTCCCAGCCAGTACACGGATGCCGCCACCCCGATGCTGACCAGGCCCGACAGGTCGGCGCCATGCAAACCGGAGATCAGACGGGCGTTGAAAAAGCTCGGGTTCGTCACGACGTTGCCGAAAAGATTCGCGTAGTTGACGAAGACGAGGCTGGTCCCTGTACCAGCCAGCCATGCGATCACGGCAAGCCGCGGCCGTGCCTTTGCCTCGAAGACAAAGAAGCTGAGCAGGACGACCGCAGCCCACGCCGGGGCCCACAGGTAGGTGAGGATCAGGAAGTCCTCGTACGCGGCGTGGAAGTCGCTGATCAGCACCGCATACGTCGCGAGCGCGGCGCCGAGGATGCCGCACGCAAGCGCGGTCTGCCAGCGCCGCAGCTTGATTCCCATCGCGAGGGTCACGAGCCCGGCCGTGTAGACGTCGAGGTAGTTCGCCCACACCTCGCCCGCGACGATGAAGACGAAGAACGGTATCGCGAGCCAGGCAGGAGCGTGCGCGCTGATGACTGCCAAGACGCCCTGGCCGGCCGCGAGCCTGGTGTCGATGGTGGGGAGGAGGAGTCCGAACAGGCCGAGCAGCAGCATGGGCGCGGCAACCCCGACTACTGGCCATAGCGTCACCGCGCCCGTGCCGCTCGACTGCGGCAGGTAGCGGGAGTAGTCGCTGGCGAACGGGTACCACGAGGCAACGAGCGCGAAGCAGGTCATGAATCCGAGCACGAATGCCCCGAGGTAGTCGGGACCGGAGACGGTGGCGGCCTGCGTCCAGTGGAACTGCGGGGCTAGGACCAGAAACAGCGCCGCTGACAGGACTGCAAACGTGACCGCGCCGTAGGTCTCGAGGATCTTGATCGTCTGATGGCCGTAAACAGCGACCACGACGCTGATCGTCGCGATCAAAAGGACGAGCCCGAAGGTGACCCATCGGTTGCCGGCGCCAAGAAGCTGCGCGCCTGCCTGCGCAGCGATCACGCAGTCGACGGCGAACCATCCGACCGCGAGGAACAGCGTCAGACCGGCGCCGAAGTAGGACCCGCGAAGACCAAAGATCCGGCGCGTGAAGATGATCTGCGGCAGTCCCGAGCTCGGACCGGTGTTGCTGAGCAGGCCGAGGATGAGCGCCGCCGAGACCGTGCCCAGGGCGGTCGCAAGGAGCCCATCCCAGACGCCGAGGCCGTAGTAGGTCGTGAGCAGGCTGGCGGTGAAAAGGCTCGCGTAGTTGACGAAGGCGCCCGCCCACAGGAACGCGAGCTCTCGAGGCTTGCCGTGGCGTTCGTGTGCGGGGATCGCATCGACGCCATGGGTCTCGACTCTTCCGAACGCGTCGGCCGTGACCTCGGCCATCATCTCCCTCCGCCGGCATTACCCGGTTCAGGTTCTGCGGTCGGCGCGCCGGCGCCCTCTCAGCCGCCACCTTGCTGGGGCAGCTCCCGCGCTGAGCTCGATCTTACCGGCTGGTCACGCCCGCCACGGGGCCGGCAGCATGTGCGCCAGGATCCGATAAACCTCCGGATTGAGCGCAAGCCCGATGTGGCTTCCGTGCACCTCGATCGCGTTGATGTCGGGGCGGAGGCAGGCCTTCCAGTTGACCACTCCATCGGAGCGCGAGTAGATCGAGGTCGTGGGCACGCGCGGTTCGGCGCCCAGGTCGCGCAGGAATCGCATCTCGACGGATGCGTCGTGGCGGTAACGCATGGCGTTGTAAAGGTGTGCGGCGTGCACGCCGGCCATCGTGAGCGGATGAACATCGAACGGATCGTTGAGCGGCGATCCCAGCGTGATCACCTGCTCCACGAGGTCGGGTTTGCGATGCGAGAGGACCTTGGCCAGGACCCCGCCTCGGCTGTGCCCGATGAGCGAAACGCGAGATGTCGTCTTCCGATGCAGCGCCATCAGCGAATCGATGAGCGGCCGCAGCATCACCTCCGAATAGGTGACGTTGAACGTCACGCCCGCGAGGCGCGGGCGGTATCCGACGCGACGAAGCCAGTCGTGCTGCGTGCGCAGCGTCCAGTCGCCCGCCAGAAATCCCGGGATCAGAAGCACTGGACGCCGAAGCCCGGATGGAACGTCGTCACCCCGAAAGACCGGGTCGCGTATCAATCGGAGAAACTCGAGGTAGAAGCGGCCCTCGAGCCACATGGGTGGGATGGGGTCCCAGCGACCCATACGGCGCAGCTGAGGCAGCACCGAGGCGGACAACGCGAGCCGCCCCGGGCGCTTGCTATGTGGAGGTTCTGAGACGGTCGCCACTTCTCTTCGCTGACGTGCTCCGTTACGAGGCCGCGGCGGGCGCCGCGGGGATTCTATACGGGCTCCACGCCCGCAGCGCCTGCATGAAGAGGCCCGGCGTTTCGAGCATCGGAACGTGGCCAACGCCATCGAAGATCTCGAGGTTCCAGTCAGGTCTTCGGCGCACCAGGTCGCGCGCCGCGGCGACCGGAATCAGGCGGTCGAGGCTGCCGTGGATCACGAGCGTCGGGCACCTCACGGCGGCGACCTTCGCCCAGAAGCGAGGGTCGGCCATGCGGAGGCCGATGGAGCGTGTCGCCTGGACGAAAGCGCGACCGTTCTGCGGACCGAGGTGCATCCTCTCCCGCGTGAGCTGAACGTGAGCGTCGACCACGTTGGGATCGAGTCGCGAAGGAACCGCGCAGACCAACGCGAATGCGCGCGCGACCAGACCCTCCGGGCCGAGGGACCGGCTCCGCCTGTCGACCAGCGTTTGTGCGAGACCGGGCACGGACAGGGCGGCTATCACCCCCAGCATCGCGGGTTCCGGCCGCGTCACGTGCGGTCCGGGAATCGCAGGATCCACGAGAACCATCGCCGTGATCGACCGCGGATGGTCAGCCGCCTCGAGGACCGAGATATGGCCGCCCATCGAGTTCCCGATGATCGTCACCGGCTCACGCACCACCTCGGTGATGAACTCGTTCACCAGGTCTGTATTCGCGCCGACCGTGGCCGAGCGATTGAGCAGGGGAGTCTGACCGAAGCCGGCGAGGTCGATGGCAAGCGCGCGGTGCGTTCTGGCGATCTCGGGGCCGACGGCCATCCAGTTGATGGCGCTGCCGGCCAGACCATGGACCATGAGCACGGTGGGACCAGAGCCGCCGAAGTCCAGGTAATGGACCGGTCCGCCGAGGTCTGCGACCTTATGCCGCAATGCGTCATGGAATCCTACGCCAGGATTGCGCCCGCCAGGCGCATCAGTATTTCGGCCACCGCCGGCGCGCTCCGGCGCCCATCCTGGTGCATCCGATCGAAGGTTGGAAAAGAGCCGAGGGTGGCGAGAACGTCCTGAGCCTCGCGCAGGGAGCAGCCGGGCCGGAGCGCGCCGAGCCCGGCCAGATGCTCGGCCAGCCGGCGGGTGTTGTCCCCTTCTTCGGTTGCGGGGAGGTGGCGGTAAAGCGCCGGGTTTGTCGCCCATTGCGAGCAACGCGACGCAAGGAAGTCGTGTACCGCATCGCGCGGGTCACCGGCCATCGGGGGAAGCGCGCCCGGATTCGGGGCCAGCGCCGCGATCAGCCCCTGGCGAGAGCCGAAACGGTTGTAAACGGTCGCGCGCGTGACCCCGGCCCGCCGCGCCACCGCGCCAACGCTCAGGCTGCGCGCCGGCGCCTGCTCCAGCTCCAGCCCGGCGGCGGCCACGATCTGAGCGGCCGTCGAATCGATCGAAGCCTGGCGGCGCCCGAGGCGGTACTTACGGGCCATTCATTAATTTAAACATCCTGTATGCGTAATTTATGAGTGACCGCAGCCGAGCCAGTTGCCAGCTTCCGATCGGTGGGCTGCTTACGGCATCCTGCCGCTGCGCGCGGTCCTGGCCGCGACCTTCGTGTACGCCGGCCTGCAGAAGATCTCCGACCCCGGATCCGACTCCTCCTCCAGCTAGGCGGCGCCGTTGTCGCAGGGGTATGGGTGCTGGGGCTCATACCCAGGGTTCGTCGCACCACCACGGCGACGGCCGGCTCGACACCGCAAGCGTCACCCACCGCGGTTGCGTCACCGACCGGAACGAAGGTCGGCAACCTCAGCGACCTGCAGGCTCAGGGCTTCGTCAACTTCCAGGACCCGAAGAGCGGCGACCCAGCGGTGGCGGTATCGCTGGCGGGCGGCGGCGTAGTCGCCTTTGACGCGGTGTGCACGCACGCTGGTTGCCAGGTCTCGTACGACACCGGCCAGAAGCTCCTCGCCTGCCCGTGCCACGGAGCGCTATTCGATCCGGCGCGCAACGCCGCAGTGGTCGCGGGACCGGCGCCGACGCCGCTCGCGTCGATCCCAATGCAGGTCGGGTCGGACGGCGGTCTTTACGCCGACTGAGCAAGGAAGCCGGGCCCGCAACCTACCATCGCACTCTGTGAGGTTGTGGGACCCTCTCGCGATCCGCGAGCTGACGGCCCTCGTCCGCGACCCGGTCTTCCGTGGCCGGGGTGTCCCCGAGGGCGACGGCCGGCCTGTTCTGCTGATCCCTGGTTTTCTCGCGGGCGACTGGATGCTCCGGATGCTCGACGCCTGGCTGGGCCGGATCGGCTACCAGACCTACCTCTCGGGGATCGTGTTCAACATCCAGCATTCCGAGCGGATGGTGGCGGGGCTGCGCCGCAAGGTCAACGAGATCCAGAAGGAGGCGGGCGCGCGTGTGAGCCTCGTCGGCCACAGCCGCGGCGGTTTGCTGGCCAAGGTGGTGGCGCAGCGTCGCCCCCAGAGCGTCGAGCAGGTCATAACCCTCGGCTCGCCGCTGGCGGATTGGACCGACGTGGCGGCGATGACCCGGCACGCGATCGGCGTGCTGACGACCGCCAACCAGCTGGTCTACGGCCGCCGGCTGAACGGCGAGGGCCGATTCCTGTACGACCTCAAGCTCACGCCCGCCGTCCCCACGACTTCGATCTACACCAAGACCGACGACGTCGTGAACTTTCGGTCCTGCCTCCGGCCCGACATTCCCTCGCTCCCCGTTTGGGGCTCGCACAACGGCCTCGTGGTCAACCCGGAGGTGTACCGGCTGCTCGGACGCCTGCTCGCACGCCCCCGCCGGCCGGTCGAATGATTGCGGCCGGCGTCGGGCTGGCGCTGCTGGCCGCGGCGCTGCACGGGACCTGGAACGCGATCCTGAAGGTGAGCGGAGACCCGCTGCGCACCTTTCGGCGCGCGACCCTGATGAGCGGCGCGATCGCCACGATCGCGCTCCTTCCTGAGGTGCTCATTCTCGGGTGGCCATCGATCAGCCTCGCCGCCCTCGGACTCTGCGTCCTTTCGTCGGTGCTCGAGACCACGTACCTCGTGCTTCTCTCGATCGCCTACCGCCGCGGCGAGCTGTCGGCTGTCTATCCGATCGCGCGAGGCTCGGCCCCGCTGCTGGCGGTAGCCGTCGGCCTGGCGCTGCTGGGGGAGCGGCTCTCGACCGCGCAGCTCGTCGGCGTCGCACTCCTCCTGGTCGGCATCCTCGCCGTCGCCGTCTCGCAGGCCGGCGGTCGCGCGACGCTGCCGGCGCTGCTGACCGGCGTGGCGATCGCGGCCTACACGTCCGTCGACCGCCTGGGCGTGCGCATGACCGAGCCGTGGTTCTACGGCTGGCTGCTCTTCGCACTCATGGCGATCGAGCTGCCCCTCGCCCTTGCCGTGGCAAAGCAGCTGACGAGCTCGACCAGCCGGGATGACGTCCCCAGCTGGCGCAAGTCCGCGTTGATCGGTGGCTTCATGTGGGCCGGCTACTTCCTCGTTTTATGGGCGCTCAGTCTCGCGCCACTGGCCGTGGTGGCGCCGGTTCGCGAGACCGCGATCGTGGCCGTTGCAGCCTGGGGCGTCTGGCGCATGCGCGAGCGTAAAAGCGCTGCCCTGAAGCTCTCCGGGGCGGCCGCGACGCTCGTTGGAGTGGCGCTGCTGGCGGCGTAGCCGGGTGGTAATGTAAATCGGTCCTCCGGTTGGTAGGGGGATGTTCGCCGCGGTCGGATCTTCTCGAAAGGGCCGTGCGTTCGTCGACTGACTTTCGAGAAGGGGGGTTTTCAGATGCCGACAGGGACCATCAAGAAGCTGGTCTCCGACCGCGGGTTCGGCTTCATCGCGGCGGAAGATGGAAAGGAGTACTTCTTCCATCGGACGGGTCTCGACTCGAGCGTGAACTTTGACTCACTCGCCGGCGGAGAACGGGTCAGCTTCGAGATCGAGCCCAGCCAGAAAGGTCCCCGGGCCAACCGGATAAGGCTCGCGTAGCCACCGCCACCGGCCGTAGCTTCGCGATCCGTCCGCTCGGCGGCTACTCCCTCGAGGAAAGCGCTGCGTTCATCGACGCGTGGCACGAGGCGCCGTCGGAAGGCGGAAAGTCCCAAGGGCACTTTCACCTCGCTTTCCTGACCGACGCGGACTGGCGCCCGGCCGGCGTATGCCTGACCCAGGACTCCTCGGGCGAGGTGCATGGGACCATTTATGGCGACGCGCCGCTCGACGCGGTTCGCCATCAGACGGGGCGCATTCTGAGCCTGGACGTCGACGGCAGCGGGTGGCCGGCCGTGGGCAGGCGCGATCCTGTCGTGGGCCGGCTGCAGAACATGTTTCCGGGTTTTCGGCCCGTGAACTGGTCCAACGCCTACGAGGCGACGGCGTGGTGCCTGATCTCGACCCGGATCTCGATGCGCCAGGGGCAGGGCATCAAGGAGCGAATGTGTCGCGAGCTCGGGGCGTCAGTCGACGTCCACGGGCACCGGCTCTTCAACTTCCCCGCGCCCGAGGTTCTCGCGCAGCTCACCTCGTTCAAAGGCCTGTTCGGGCGCAAGGTCGAATACCTCAACGCCCTCGGTCGAGCGGCGCTCGCGGGGCAGCTAGACACCGACACGCTGCGTGCGATGCCGGCCCAGGATGCGCTCGCGGATTTGAAGCGCTTGCCAGGCATCGGCGAGTTCGGCTCCCAGCTGGTTCGGCTGCGCGCGCTCAGCGCGG
This sequence comes from Candidatus Acidiferrum sp., assembly GCA_035511715.1. Lineage (GTDB taxonomy): Bacteria > Chloroflexota > Dormibacteria > Dormibacterales > Dormibacteraceae > 40CM-4-65-16. The sequence goes on from DATKFA010000124.1 coordinate 7,094, forward strand.
TGGACGA
>DATKFA010000125.1:0-3629 GCA_035511715.1 Candidatus Acidiferrum sp.
CGCTGGGTTCACGCCGCAGGAGAAGGTCGAGCTGATGGCGCTCGTTCACAAGATCCTCGATCGCGGGATCACGGTGTTCCTGATCGAGCACGACATGAAGGTCGTCATGGGAATCTCCGAGCGGATCGTCGTCCTCGACCATGGCGAGAAGATCGCGGAGGGACCGCCCGAGGAAGTTCGCAAGGACGCCCGCGTGATCGAGGCGTACCTGGGCAAGTCGGCCTAGGACCGCTAGGGATGGCGCTGCTAGAGCTCGAAAGCGTCGACGCCTTCTACGGCCGCATCCAGGCCCTGCGCGGCGTGACCATCCGCGTTGAGAAGGGCGAGGTCGTGGCCCTGATCGGCTCCAACGGCGCGGGCAAGACCACGACCTTGCGCACGATCTCAGGCCTTATGCACCCGCACGGCGGCACGGTCCGCTTCGACGGCCGGGACATCACGCGCACCGGTCCTTCGACCATCGTGGAGCTCGGGATCTCACAGTCGCCCGAGGGCAGAAGGCTGTTCCCACGAATGACGGTCATCGACAACCTCTTCATGGGCGCCTACTCGCGGAACGATCGACCGGGCATCGCTTCCGACATGGAACGCGTGTTCACCCTGTTCCCGCGGCTGCAGGAGCGCCGGACCCAGATCGCGGGGACGCTCTCCGGCGGCGAGCAGCAGATGCTGGCGATGGGTCGGGCGTTGATGGCGAAACCGAAGCTGATGATGCTCGATGAGCCGTCGTTGGGACTCGCTCCGATCCTGATCGAGACGATCTTCAGCATCGTGCGCGAGATCAACTCACAGGGCACGACCGTGCTTCTGGTGGAGCAGAACGCGAACAAGGCGCTCGAGGTGGCGAATCGAGGGTATGTGCTGGAGACGGGGGTCGTCGTCCAGGAGGGCACCGGTCGCCAGCTGCTCGCGTCGGAGGAAGTGCAGAAAGCCTACCTCGGGATGTAGGCCCTTGCGGCGGGTCCCTCCGGCGGCTTCGGCCCCTCCGGCGGCTGCGCCGCCACCTCCCCACTTCGTGGGGAGGACATTGATCTATCTGCTGGGCTGGTAGCTCGACACGAACAGGTAGATGAGGACGATCGCGAACGCTCCGTACTCGAGCACGACGTTGCGCGTGAAGCTGTCTTCGACCGTGTGGCGCACGAGGCCGCGGTTGATGTACCAGGCGAACAGAAGCATCACCGCGAACGTCCCCTCGTTGACGACCAGGTACAGCGACAGCGCTGTGATGGCCCAGGCCAGGAACGTGACGACCTGGCCGACGAACAGGGCAAAGATGAACGCGCGCCTCGGCGCAATCGAGACCCCGTTGATACGAAAGCTGCGGTAGGACGCGAGGAAGGTGATGGTGAAGATCCACAGCAAGCGCAGGATCGGGTTGAAGGGCAGCGTGACGACGACCAGATACGCCCCGGCGACGACCAGCACCAGGATGACTTCCTGCACGACCAGGTGCCCCGGCTTCTCTGCCTCGCGCAGCCTCAGGTAATCCAGGCGCGCGGCCATGATGAAGCCGGTACCGAACACCACGGTGAGCAGGAGGTACTTCCAGAGCTCGGGAACGAGGAGCGAAAGCCCGGCAAGCGTGATCGCGCCCAGCGCGACGGGGATGTAGTGCTCGATGCGCGGGAACTCCTCGGTGCCGCGCAGGTAGCCGAGCAGCGCCGGCGCGGCGAGCACGACGATGCCGAGCGCCAGGGCCCAAACCTGGCCCGGCGCGAGGAGCTCCGACTTGAAGCCGAGCGCGATCGCCGCGAGCACGACGCCGGCGAAGATCAGGAAGCTTCGGTCGCGATCCGCCCTGGCGGCGGAATCGGCCGGGGCGACCTTCTCGAGCAGCTGCGGTGGCAGTTTCATTGCGAGACCGAAATTCTAGACGCGGCCATACCGATCCTCCAAGCGCACGACGTCATCGATCTCGGGCGTCGAGACCTCGAAGATGTCCGAGTCTTCGATGGCGGTGAGCCGGTGTCGGGTTCCAGGGGTGATGTGCAGGGTGTCGCCGGCCGCCATCCGCCGGCTGGTGAGCTTGCCATCGCCCCCGCCGAGCTCGATGTCGATCGCGCCCTTCAGGAGGTACTGGTACTCGTCCTTGCGCTGGTGGTACTGGAGCGACAGCGCCTCGCCTTTCTTGACGTGGAGGATCTTGCCGGCGTAGCGGTCGGTGATCGCCCAACGGAGCTCGTAGCCCCAGGGTTTCTCGACCTTGTTGCCCTCGACCCGCCCGAACTCAGGTTGAGCGCTCCCCATTTACGGGGAGCTGGCGCGCACCGCCTGAGGGGCAGGCTGGCGCAACCCGACGATGTCCTCGAGCGCCCGCAAGCGAGCTTCCACACCCTCGCTGTCTGGCGCCTCGGAATAGATCCGGATCAGGGGCTCGGTTCCGCTCGCACGGAGCAGAACCCAGCTGCCGTCGGCGAGGTAGAACTTGAAACCGTCGTCCGAACGCACCCGCTGGACCGGGACTCCCGCGACCTCCTGCGGCTCGTTCTTCTCCAGCGTCTCGAGAATCCGCTTGCGGTCGGTGTCGTACGTCTCGCGCACGAGGTGGATGTCGTGACGCGCGTAGGCGTGGGGCCCGACGCGCTGCTCGAGGTCGGCCAGGATCTGCGACACGTGCTTCCCGGTCTTGACGATCATATCGGCGAACAGGAGGCCGATCAGGATGCCGTCCCGCTCGGGGATGTGGCCCCGCACCGCGAAGCCGCCTGACTCCTCCCCACCGAGCAGAGCGTTGGTCTCCATCATCTTGGGGGCGACGTACTTGAATCCCACCGGCACCTCGTAGACGCGCTCGCCAAACTCCGCGCCGAGCTTGTCGACCATCGCGGTCATGTTCACCGTCTTGACCACGGGCCCACGCATCCCCCTCGTCTCGAAGAGGTAAAGCATCAGCAGCGCGAAGACCTGGAGCTGGTTGATGAAGCGTCCGGTCTCGTCGATGATCCCGACGCGGTCCGCGTCGCCGTCGGTGCAGATGCAGAGGTCGTGTCCGCCGACCTTCATGAAAGTTATCGTCGAGTCGATGTTGGGCGGGATCGGCTCGGGGTTGATACCGCCGAAGAGAGGGTTGCGCTGATTGTGCAGCTCGGTGACGAGCGTTCGCCCTCCGCCGATCATCTCGGCGATGTAGCCGTACCCGGAGCCGTACATGCACTCATGAACGATGCGCAACCCGGCGTCCTTGATCGCGTCGACGTCGACCATGCGTGCGACCTGCGCGTAGTAGGGCCCTCTGGGGTCGTAGGACGAAACGAGCCCGTGGCCGATCATCGGATCCGGCGCGGGAACCTCATCCAGGGCGGCGATGTTGTGCTCGAGCTCGGCGATGACCTCCGATGGCACCGCGCTGCCGGTCTCGGTCTTGCCCTTGTAGCCATTGAACTGGTACGGGTTGTGGCTGGCCGTGATGGCGACCGCGCCTGCGGCGCGACGGTCGATCACGGTCCAGGAGGCGACCTGCGTCGGCGACGGTCGATCGAACACCAGGGTCCTGATGCCGTTGCTCGCGAACACGTGGGAGACGGCCTGCGCAAAGTCCTCGGAAGCGAACCTGCAGTCGTAGCCGATGATCGCCAGAGGTTCGTTTGAGCGCGACTTCAGGTATTGGGCGTGAGCCTGGGCCACCC
>DATKFA010000126.1:0-6618 GCA_035511715.1 Candidatus Acidiferrum sp.
CGATATGAAGGCGGCGTCCTGCGAGGCGAGCTCCGGCGTCAGGTGCCTGAGCGGCGTGATGTCGTCCACGATCCAGATGCCGCGGCCGTGCGTGGCGATCACGAGGTCGCTGTCGCGCGGCTGCACGGCGAGATCGCGCACCGCGACGGTGGGCAGATGCCCGCCCTTGTACAGCGCCCAGTGCGCGCCGCCGTCGAGCGAGATCCAGAGCCCCATCTCCGTGCCGAGGTAGAGGAGCTGCGGGTCGATGGGGTCCTCCTTGATCACGTGCGCGTAACCGCGCACACCCTTGGCGTCCTTCGGATCGAGGAGCGCCGTCCAGGTGTGACCGTAATCCTTCGTGACGTAGACATACGGCGTCATGTCCCCGAACGTGTGCCGGTCGAAGGCTGCATACGCCGTGCCCGGCGCGTACCTGCCGGCCTGAACGCAGTTCACCCAGCTGTTCTTCGGCAGCCCGCGCACGTTCCCCACCACGTTCTCCCAGTGTCCGCCGCCGTCGCGCGTCAGCTGCAGATTGCCGTCGTCGGTGCCGACCCAGATGAGGCCTGCGGTGAGCGGGGACTCGCTGATCGAGAAGATCGTGGTGTGCATCTCCGCCACCGAGTTGTCGACCGTGACGCCGCCGGACTCCTCCTGTTTCTGCTTCGCCGGGTCGTTGGTGGTGAGGTCCGGCGAGATGCGCTCCCAGGTCTGCCCGTGATCGTGCGAGCGGTACAGGAACTGCGCCCCGATGTAGGTCACCGACGGGTCGTGTGGCGAGAGCGCGATGGGCGTATTCCAGTTGAAGCGCAGTTTCTTGTAGCGCTTCAGGTCCTGCGCGCCGAGGCGCGGCTGGATGTCGTGACCCTCGTGGGTGTGTATGTTGACGCGGCCGATGACGCCGCCCTGCGCCTCGGCATACACGTAATCGGCATCCGACGGGTCCGCGAACATCCAGAACCCGTCGCCGCCGAACATGTTCTCCCAGCGCGAGCTCGTGATGCCTCCGGGGTAGGCCGAGTCGCCCACCCAGCTCGAGTTGTCCTGCAGACCGCCGTACACGTGATACGGGTCGCTAGCGTCGACGCTCACGTGATAGAACTGCGAGATCGGGAGATTGTCGGTCTTCCACCACTCGTTTCCGCCGTCGTACGAGATCCACAGCCCGCCGTCGTCGCCCGCGAACACGTGTTGGGAGTTGTTCGGGTCGATCCAGACGTCGTGCAGGTCGCCGTGCATGCCGTTGAAGCCGCCGACGACCGCGAAGCTCTTGCCGCCGTCCTCCGAGAGGATCAGGTTGCCGTCGGTCTTGAATAGACGCTTCGCGTCCCGGGGATCGACGATCAGGTTCGCAAAGTAGAACGGCCGCCACACCATCCACTGGCTCTTGTCGCCCCGCTCCCAGCTGTCGCCGCCGTCGTGCGAGACGAAGAGCCCCGAGTCGGTCGACTCGATGAAAGCGTAAACCGTCTTCGGCTCGCTCGGCGCAAAGCGCAGCGCGATGCGCCCATAGGGCTTCGCCGGCAGTCCCTTGCTCGAGGCCGCCGTGAGCTCCGTCCAGGTCGCCCCGCCGTCGCTGCTGCGGTAGAGCCCGCTGCCCGATGGCGCCGTCGGGGTCTCGCCGCCCGAGCGGTAGGTCCAGCCCTTGCGGCGGAAGTCCCACAGCGATGCGATGAGCACGTCGGGGCTGCCGGGCCGCATCGCGACGTCGCCGCAGCCGGTCGAGAGGTTCCCGCCCTTGAGCACCAGCTGCCAGCTCTTGCCGCCGTCGGTGGTGCGGTAGAGTCCGCGATCGGCCGAGTCGCTCCAGAGCTTGCCGGGCACGCAGGCAAAAACGGTGTCCGAAGCGCGCGGATCGATGAGGATCCGCGAGATGCGCTCGGATTCCGGCAGGCCCGAGAAGGTCCAGGTCTCCCCGGCGTCGGTGGACTTGTAGATGCCGTTGCCGACCGAGACGCTGTTACGGGTCCAGGTCTCGCCGGTGCCGACCCAGACGTTGTCGTGATGCGCCGGGTCGACGGCAATGGCGCCGATCGACTGGACGGGCTGCTCGTCGAACACCGGCTTGAAGGTCGTCGCGCCGTTGGTGGACTTCCACACTCCGCCGCTCGCCGCGCCGACGAAGAGCGTCAGCTTCCCCGACGGGTCGGCGAAGCCGGCGAGCGCCGCGATGCGCCCGCTCATCGCCCCCGAGCCGATGTTGCGCGCACCCAGACCCGAAATCGTGCCCGAGTCGATCGCGCTTCCCTGAGCCGCGGCGATTCCGGCGCAGCCGATGGTGCCGAGCACCGCGCAGCTGAGCGCTGCGAACTCCGATCGCATGGGTTGTTCTCCTCTGAAGGGCTTACTTGGCGGCGCCCGCGGGCGCGGCCGGGAACTGGAACAGCTTCTCCTCGGCCGCAACGTTCGCTTCTGCCTTCTCGACCTGCACGCTGGCGCGCTCGCTCGAGCCTTTCGGTCCCGACTCCAGTGCGAACGGGAAGTAGACCCCAGCGACCTTTTCGTAGTCGCCGTAGTCGACGACGGTCTCGTTGGGCACGCCGTGTTCGATGCGCCGGTTGACGGCGCGGATCTCGAGGAAGTAATCGGGATCGAGGTAGACGTAGGTCAGATCGCCGTTCGGTCGGGTGACGCGCAGCTTGTGCGCCTGCGTGCCGTCGATGTCTTCGGTACCGAGGTAATCGAGCGTGTAGCCCTTGGCCTTGTAGTCGACGAGCACCCCGGTGAAGTCCGCGGCATTCTCTCCGAGCCCCTTGGCGTCGTCGGCCGAGAGTCTTTCCGGGTCCTTCCGACCCTGGAACGGGTTGATCTGCCAGGCCTGCTTGCCGTCGAAAGCCTGCACCCGCGTGAGGCCCTGGAGCTGCACCTCGTAGCGGACCGAGTCCGGTCGTCTGATCAGGCTGACATAGCGCAGCTCCACCGTTCCGCCGTTGACCCGGAGCTTCCCCGACAGGCGCAGCGACTTGACAGCGCTCAGCTTGTCGAGGCCTCCCCTGGCTGCGGCGTTCTTCGCGGCCAGCTCATCGGCCGTGTAGGCGAGTGCACCGGATGCTACGAGCATCATCAGAAACGCGGCCAGGTGGCGCATGCGAACTCCCTGGATCGGTGGTGGCGATATGATGCATTGCCCTTTGCTGCCGCACCAGATGCGGTCAGTTCTCATCGGCGACGTTGGGATCCCGCGCCGGAGGCAGCTCCGGGCGGATCTCGGTGAGCTTGAGCTCCCGCAGACCCAAGTTGAGAGTCGGCAGCTCGCTCTGCAGCTGCCGCCAGGCGCTGAGCAGATCGGCGAGCGCTGCTTCGGCGGCCTCGCACGCCGCACGCTGCGCGGCGGTCGGTGCCGCGTCGGCGCGTGCCACCTCGGCATAGAGCGTATTGATGTGATCCTGCACCTCGGTGAGCGTGAGTCGCGCCGCGCCGGCCTGCGCGGGCGTCTCAGGCCCGTCCTTGGCCGGCGCAAGGAGCTCCGAGAGGCGCTTGTCGTAGCTCTTGACCGGCTGTGCCGCGGCTCCTCCCGGCGCGAGTGCCGCGATCTGCTGGCGCACGGATCTCGCGGCGAGCAGCGTACTGGATGCGCTGCTCAGCAGATCAGCAAGCTTCATGGCCAGATGGAATTGATCCTCGAGCGCAGCGGCGGCGAGCTTCACGCGCGGGTCTTCTGTCAGGACCAGCGGCGCTTCGAGCCGGTGTCCGCCGACGCTGAGGCGCACCAGGTAAGTACCGGGCAGCGCGACCGGTCCCTCGGGCCCTCGCGGCGTCGCGTGCGGCACGGCGGAGATCGGATAGCCTCGGGCTGTCGCCACCGGCGCCGGGTAGTGCAGGTCCCACACCCAGCGGTGCATGCCGGTGGCGGTGGGCAATGCGCGCGGCTCGCGAATCCAGTACCGAGGGATCAGCTCGCGCGAGAGCTCCTCCGGGGTCGGCTCTTTGGTGTCGTCGCTGCGGTAGCGCCGCACGAGCTCGCCCCTGCCGTCGAGCACCTCCAGCGTCACCGGGCCGCGCTCATCGCGCGGCAGGTAATACTCGATGACCGCGCCGGCGGGTGCATTGGCGGCGAGGGGCTCATCGGGCGGGATCGGAGTATCGGTCCAGGTGCTGCGCCTCACGCGATAGCTCGATGCCGGACGGATGAGCACGGCCTCGCGCACGTTCGCGCCGCGCAATTGCCGCAGCCGGGAAATGTCGTCGAGAATCCAGAGGGATCGACCGTGCGTGGCGAGGAGGAGATCATCGCCATGGACCCACAGATCCCGCATCGAGGTATGAGGGAGATTGAGCTGCAGCGAGTCCCAGTGCTCGCCGTCGTCGTCCGATATCCACACCGCCTTCTCGGTCGCGGCGTACAAGAGGCCCCGCCGCTGCGGATCCTCGCGCACGGAGTTCACCGGCGCATCCGCGGGCAGCCCGCCGGCGATCGACTGCCAGGTCTTGCCGCTATCGCGGGTCCTGAGGATGTAGGGATGCAGGTCGTCGATGCGCAGGCGGCTCACCGAGACATAGGCCGTGCCGACTTCGAAGTGAGAGGCCTCGATCTGGGTGACCTTGCTCCATGCACTGAGCGCGGGCGGTGTCACGTTCGACCAGTGGGCGCCGCCGTCCTGGGTGAGCCATACGAGTCCGTCGTCGGTCCCCGCCCAGAGCGTGTCGAGGCTGCGGGGCGAGGCGCCGAGAGCGTAGATCACGCCGCGCTGGCGTTCGGCGCCCGGTCGATGGAGTGCTCCGACGCTCGCGGGGACGCCGGGGTCCTCGCGCGCCAGGTCGGGACTGATCGCCTGCCACGTCGACCCGCCGTCGTTGGTCTTGAAGAGTCTGTTGGCCGCGTAGTAGAGGGTGTGCGGATCGAGCGGCGAGAACATGAGCGGCTCGGTGCGATCCGCCCGCACCTCGGCGCCTCGCACCGGAATCGGTGTCACGTTCTGCACCTGCCCGGTCGAGCGGTGAAACTTCGACACCTCGTTGCGACCGCCCCCGTAGATAACGTCCGGATCGAGCGGATCCGGAGCGACATAGCCGTACTCGATCGCCCCGACGGGGTGCCAGTCGCGGTCGGTGATCTCGCCGTCGTTACCGCGGCTCGTAATGCACACCGAGCCGCTCTCCTGTTGCCCGGCGCATACGAGATAGGGAAAGGTCGGCGTGACGCTCACGTGGAAAAGCTGCGCCGTCGGCTGGTTGAACCAGGAGCTCCACGATTCGCCGCCGTTGAGAGTCACGATGGCGCCCTGATCGCCGACGAGCGCGATGATGCGGGGATCGTTCGGGCTGATCCATAGATTCTGGTAGTCGTCCCCGCCCGGCGCTCCGCGCAGCGCCAGCCAGCTCTTGCCGCCGTCGCTCGACTTCATGGTGACGATGCTCGCGCTGTAGAGGACATCGGGGTTGGTGGGATCGACGCGCAGCACGGGCAGGTCGCCGCCGCCGATGCGCAGCGCGGGCCGGGGATCGGAGGTGATCCGCGTCCAGCTCTCGCCGCCATCATCCGAGCGGAACACCCCCAATCCGGCCGCCGAGGAGTAATCGCCGGGCTCGTTGGTGCCCACCGCGGCATACAGGCGCTGTGGGGCACTGGGCGCGATCGCGATGTTGACCTGCGCGACATTGGGGGGAAGGCCTGCCGCGAGGGGCCTCCAGGTGGTGCCGCCGTCGCTCGACTTGAACAGCCCGCCCCCGGTGCCCTGGAACTCGTTCTTGTCTTCCCAGGGACCGAGCCGCGACTGCCACAACGCGGCGTACACGACCTGCGGCCGGCTCGGGTCGATCGCCACCGCAGAGCCCCCGGTGTCCTCATCCTTGTAGAGCACCCGTTGCCACGTGACGCCGCCGTCCAGCGAGCGATAGATGCCGCGCTCGGAATTCGGCCCATAGGGATGGCCGAGCGCCGCGGCGAACAGGCGCTGCGGATTACGTGGATCCACGGCCAGGTCGGCGATCTGCTGGGCGTCCGCGAGGCCGAGGTGAGTCCAGGTCCGGCCAGCGTCCGCGGAACGGTAGATGCCGTCGCCGACCGACAGGTCCGGCCGATGCAACCCTTCGCCGCTTCCCACGTAGATGAGATTCGGATCCGAAGGCGCCACCGCGATCGCCCCGATCGACTGGGTCGGCTGCGCATCGAAGATCGGACGCCACGTCCGGCCGGCGTCGTCCGTCTTCCACACGCCGCCATTGACGGCGCCGATGTAGAAGACGCTCGGCTGCGACGGCACACCCGCGACCGCACGCGTGCGCCCGCCGCGAAAAGGCCCGATCATCCGCCAGGCGAGCTCCTGGTAGGCCCCGGGCGGATAGTGCTGCGCCACGGCGACGCGCGGGACGTTCCCGAGACCCGCGCACGCCGCGAGGAGGAGGAGCCCCGACCTGTGTATGCTCATAGTACCCGTCGCTTCTTTTCCCTTGGAACGATTCGGCCGTCGATGCGTCAGAGTAATCTGTTCGCTGTCATCACTCTTCTTCCGCGCGAACGCCGCTCGCATGGGTCGCCTTAAGCCTTTTCATGTCCTCGCGCTCGTCGTCATCCAGGCGGCCGCTCTCTCCGGATGCGCCGCGTACCACGCATACCGCAAGTGCGGCTTTCACGGATGCCCCGGCGATGCGAGCATCACGGCCGAGGTGCGCGCGCTGCTGGATGAGCACCCCGCG
>DATKFA010000127.1:0-12554 GCA_035511715.1 Candidatus Acidiferrum sp.
TAAGGAATCGAGGCGCAAACGTGCAGGCGCGTAGAATCCTGAATTCGCTCCCAAGTGACCGAACCCATCGTCAACGACCTCACCATCCAGGCGGCGACCGTCAACGGATCCGGCAGCCAGACCGCCAACCTCGTGCTGACCCGGGCCATCTTCCACATGGGGATCCCGGTCGCGCCGAAGAACGTCTTTCCCTCCAACATCGAGGGCCTGCCGACCTGGTACCAGCTGCGCATCACCCCCGAGGGGTATATGGCGCGGTCGGACAAGGTCGACATCCTGGTCGCGTTCAACGCCGCGACGTGGCGCGAGGACCTGAAGACCGTTCGTCCCGGTGGCGCAGTCATCCACGAGGAGGCCTACTCGACGGCGGACGCCCGGACCGATGTCACCTACTACCCGGTGCCTTTCGCCAAGCTCGCGAAGGCCAAGATCCAGAACGACACTCTGCGCAAGCAGCTGGCCAACATGATCTACGTCGGCGTCGTCGCCGGTTTGCTCGGCATCCCGTGGGAGGCCGTCGAGCACGGCGTCAAGCGCCAGTTCCTGACGAAGCCCAAGGCGGTCCAGGTGAACCTCGACGCGATCAAGGTGGGATACGACCACTGGCAGGACAACTTCTCGAAGCAGGACCCCTACCGCCTCGAGCCCATGACCGGCGCGGTCGAGGGCAAGGTGCTGGTGGAGGGCAACCAGGCCGCAGCCCTCGGCGCCCTGATGGGCGGCGTGACCGTCGTCGCGTGGTACCCGATCACACCGTCGTCGTCTCTGTGCGAATACCTCATCGCCTACGCCGACCGCTTCCGCGTCGACCAGCAGACCGGCGAGAAGCTGATCTCGGTCGTGCAGGCCGAGGACGAGCTGGCGGCGGTCGGGATGGCGATCGGCGCCGGCTGGGCCGGCTCCCGCGCGATGACGTCCACCTCAGGCCCGGGCATCTCGCTGATGGCCGAGTTCAGCGGTCTCGCCTACTACGCCGAGGTGCCGGTGGTGATCTTCGACATCCAGCGCATCGGCCCTTCGACGGGCCTGCCCACACGCACATCGCAGGCCGACATCGGCTTCGTGTACACGCTGTCTCACGGCGACACCAAGCACTTGGTGCTCCTACCCGGGACGGTCGAAGAGTGCTACGAGTTCGGGCGCGACGCATTCGACTACGCCGACCGCTTCCAGACGCCGGTGTTCGTGCTCTCCGACCTCGACCTGGGCATGAACCTCTGGATGACGCCTGAGTTCAAGTACCCGGAGAGGAACTTCGACCGTGGCAAGGTGCTGACGAAAGGCGACCTCGAAAAGCTGGCCGGCGAGTGGGCGCGCTACCGCGACGTCGACCACGACGGCGTGACCTACCGCACGCTGCCCGGGACCGACCACCCCGCCGCCGGGTACTTCACCCGCGGCTCCGGCCACGATGAGAACGCGCGCTACACCGAGGGCGCGGACGCCTACGCGCGGAACATGGATCGTCTGACCCGGAAGTTCGAGTCCGCGCGTCAAGCGATGCCGGCGCCCGTGGTCGACGAGTCGGGCAACAAGATCGGCCTGATCGCCTTCGGCTCCACCGACGCTGCGGTTCGTGAGGCGCGCAAAGCGGTCGAGCTCGACTACCTGCGCGTGCGGGCGCTGCCCCTGAGCGATGAGGTTGCGCGCTTCATCGCCCGCCATGAGCGCGTGTACGTCGTCGAGCAGAACCGCGACGGTCAGCTTTTCGACCTCGTGCGCCTGGCTCTGCCGCCCGAGCTCGTCGACCGCGTGCGCTCGATCCGCCACTACAACGGTCAGCCCATCCCCGCGGCCGCGATCATCGAGCCGCTGCGGCAGCAGGAGCTCGTTCCCGCATGAGCACGACGCTGAACCGAGTCGGTCTGCCTCGCGACGCCTATAAGGGCGCTGCCACCACTCTGTGCGCGGGCTGCGGCCACAACTCGATCACCAACCACATGATCAAGGCGCTGCACGAGCTCGGTGTGGAGCCCCACAAGCTGGCCAAGATGTCCGGCATCGGCTGCTCCTCCAAGACCCCCGCCTACTTTGTCGAGACCGCGCACGGCTTCAACGGCGTGCACGGACGCATGCCCGCGCTGACGACGGGCGCGCACCTGGCGAACCGGCAGCTGATCATGCTCGGGGTCTCGGGCGACGGCGACACCGCATCGATCGGCCTCGGCCAGTTCATGCACATGATCCGGCGCAACGTCGACTGCACCTACATCATCGAAGACAACGGAACTTACGGCCTGACCAAGGGCCAGTTCTCCGCCACCGCCGACCTCGGCTCGGTGCAGAAGAAGGGCGCCGTTAACACTTTCCAGCCGATCGACCCATGCGCCGTCGCTCTGGCGCTGGGATGCTCATTCGTCGCGCGGTCGTTCAGCGGTGACGGCAAGCAGGTCGTTCCGCTGATCAAGGCTGCGATCGCGCACCGCGGCACCGCGATCCTCGACATCATCTCGCCGTGCGTCACATTCAACGACCACGACGGCTCGACCAAGAGCTACAGCTGGGTCAAGGACCACGAGGAGTCGATAGCGGACGTCTCGTTCATCCCCTTCTTTGAGGAGGTTCAGGTCGACTACGAGCCCGGAACGGTGCGTGACGTCCAGCTGCACGACGGTTCTCACATCGTCCTGAAGAAGCTCGGCGAGGACCACGATCCCACCGATCGCCGTGCCGCAACGCAGGTCCTCGAGGAAGCGCGCGCCGAGGGCCACCTGGTCACCGGACTGCTCTACGTCGACCCCAAGATGGACGACTTCGTCACGACCGAGCGCATTCCGGAGAGACCGCTCATGGACTTCGGCGAGGACGACCTCCGGCTGGATCGCGAGCAGTTCGCCCACTTCATGTCGGAGTTCGCCTAAAACGGCCACCGTCGCGCCGCGAAGCTCGACTCCGGCTGAGATAGCAAAGGGGACGCGCCTCGTGGCCAGGCGGGATCCGGCGATGGCCAAGCTCATCAAGCGCGCAGGCCCTGTCAACCTGCGCGGGCCGCTCGAAGACGGTTTCGCCGCGCTGGTGCGGTCGATCATGTACCAGCAGCTCGCGGGCGCCGCCGCCACTGCGATCCACGGCCGCTTCCTCAAGCTCTTCGCGGACGGGCTGTCGCCTACGGGGGTGCTTGCCCTGAAGCCTGGAGCCATGCGTTCGGCCGGTGTCAGCGGCCCGAAGGAGGCGGCGATCACGGACCTGGCACGGAAGGTCGCCGACGGAACCGTGCCCCTGGGCGACGTCGATAAGCTGCCCGACGACGAAGTAAAGACCAGGCTCATCACCGTCCGCGGCATCGGGCCGTGGACCGCGGAGATGTTCCTTATCTTCCAGCTACGCCGGCTCGATGTGTGGCCGGTCGAGGACTACGGGGTCCGCAAGGGATGGACGGTCACGCACCGCAAGCGCGAGCTGATCACGCCCCGCGCGCTTCAAGCCGAGGGCGAGATCTTCCGTCCCTACCGCTCGATCGCCGCCTGGTACTGCTGGCGTGCGGTTGAAACCGTGGTCCCCGCGACCTAGCGCCCTAGCGCGCGTACTTTCGGCGCAGCTTCTCGATGGCCGCATCGGTCATCGGCGGCCAACCGTAGGCGTCGAGAAATACGCGCGCCAATCCCTTGCCGTAGTTGTACTGGAGCGTCCACACGCCGGCGGCCAGGTCAGTTTCGGGACTGGCCAGTCCCACGCCACCGAGGTCGACCAGGCCGCTGAGCTTTCCGTCGTGCACGAGGACGTTAGGCAGGCAGAAATCGCCGTGCACCAGCACGTTGCCGGGCTTTCTCGCGCCAAACGGGCAGTCGCTCGCGTCGGTCGCGTGCAGGCCGCGCAGGATCTCCCCTAGCGCCGCGGCCACCCGCTCCGGGGGCCAGCCGACGGACGGATGAAACATCGGCACGCCGTCCAGCGCCTGGGTCACGAGCCAGTCGTCGCCGGACGCGTGGAAGAAGCCAACGATCTGGGGCACCGGCCAGCGGCCGTCGAGCCAGGCCAGCCGGTCGCGCTCGCCCGCAAGCTGAGCCGCGCGCTTGACGTACACCGAGCCGGTGTTGCCGGTAAGGCGCCACACGGTCCCGGCCCAGCTCATCCAGGCGAACTCTTCCTTGACGGCGCCGCCACCCAGCGCGGCTTCGGCAGCGGCCCGCACCTCTTGCGGCAGCGGAAGCGATGAAGATTTCACTTGATGGCTGTGATTAGCATTGGCACGGGGTTGGTGTGGTGATCGCTTTACCCGATACTTCCGAGGCGTTCAAGACCGCGACCTGGCGGGACGTCGCGCCATTCTACGAAGAGCTCGCAGCCCGGCCCCTGGGCCGTGACAACGTCGAAGACTGGCTGGCAGACTGGTCCCGCTTCGAGTCGCTGCTCGCTGAAGCCGCCTCCCTCGCGAACTTCGCCTACTGCATCAACACCGCGGACAGCGGTGCCGAGGAAGCTCACCTCCGCTTCGGCAGCGAGATCGATCCCAAGGCTGATGAGCAGCGTTCCAGGCTCCAGCGTCGCCTGATCGACCTCGGCTACGTCCGGCCTGGCCTCGAGGTCATGGTCCGCAAGTTCCGCAACCAGGTCGAGCTGTTCAGCGAGGCGAACGTGCCGATCTTCTCCGAGCTCGCGAGGCTTTCGACGGAGTGGGCGAAGGTGAACGGCGCCATGACCGTCGACTGGGATGGGGTCGAAAAGACGCCCCAGCAGATGTGGCCGTACCTCGAAGCCAACGACCGCGGCGTGCGCGAGCGGGCGTTCCGTGCGCAGTTCAGGCCGTATATCGAGCAGCGGGACGCGCTGGCGAACTTCTTCGATCGCATGTACGACCTGCGCCAGAAGGCGGCGAAGAATGCCGGCTTCGACAACTATCGCGACTACGTGCACCGGGATAAGAATCGGTTCGATTACACGCCGGACGACTGTTTTCGCTTTCACGAAGCGGTGGAGACGGCAGTGCGCCCGGCGATCCAGCGTTTGCTCGAGGTCAGGCGCAAGCACCTCGGCGTCGACCGCCTGCGGCCGTGGGACAACTGGGTCGACCCGAAAGGCAGAACGCCCTTGAAGCCCTACGCAAACGTGGGCGAGCTCATCGACCACTCGATCGGCGTGTTCGGTCAAGTCGATCCCGACTTTCGCGGTTACTTCCAGACCATGGCCGGCGCCGATCTGCTCGACCTCGACAATCGCAAAGGCAAGGCCCCCGGCGGTTTCTGTGACTCGCTGCCCGTCCGCAAGCTCCCGCTCATCTTCATGAACGCGGTCGGGATCGACGAGGACGTAAGGACGTTGCTCCACGAGGCCGGGCACTCATTCCACGTTTTCGAGGCGGCGCGGCTGCCGCTCATCTTCCAGCGCCATCCGGGCGCGGAGATGGCCGAGGTCGCATCCATGTCGATGGAGCTGCTCGCGTCGCCTTATATCGATCGCGCACACGGCGGCTACTACGCCGAAGAGGATGTTCCGCGCGCGCGGCGGAACCTGCTCGAGCGGACGGTGCACTTCTTCTCGCACTGCGCTTCGGTCGACGCATTCCAGCAGTGGATCTACACGAACCCCGAGGGCCGCGACGCCGACGCACGCGACCAGAAGTGGCTGGAGCTCCGCCGCCGATTCGAGGGAGACATAGTCGACTGGAGCGGGCTCGATCGCGAGCGGATCGCGCGCTGGTATTTCCAGCCGCACTTCTTCGAATATCCCTTCTACTACATCGAGTACGGAATCGCGCAGCTGGGCGCGCTGCAGGTCTGGAGGAACAGCCTGCGCGACCGTGGCGAAGCAGTCCGCAGATATCGCGAGGCCCTGGCCCTGGGCGCGACGAGGCCGCTGCCCGAGCTGTACCGAGCCGCGGGAGCGCGGCTCATCTTCGACGCCGACGGCATGCGGGAGCTGATGGACCTCGTGGAGGAAGTTCTCTCGACCCTCGACGCCTAGCGCCTTAGATCGCGCGGAGGTTGCGGAGCGGCTTCCTTGGACCGAACCGCGGCGCCGCGATCCCGGCGGCGGTGATCAGGCGCACGACCCGGGCGCGGTGGCCGCGGAAAGGCTCCAGCAGCTCGAGCATCCGCTCGTCGGTGGAACGTACCGTCCCTTCGAACGCGTAGCCGATCGAGTGCGGCAGGTGGTAGTCGCCGACGGGGACCGCGTCGGCATCTCCGAGCGCGACCATCGCAACCTTCGCCGCCGTCCACGGTCCGACCCCGGGAAACGCGAGCAGTCGCCGGTACGCGGACGCGACGTCCATGTGGGACGCCTCCTCGACCCGCTTGACGCTGCGCGCAGCGCGGATGATCACGTCGGCGCGGCGACGCTCGATGCCGAAGCGATGGAACTGCCAGTACGGCGTGCGCGCTAGGGCTGTGGGCGCGGGCGGAATCTTCAAGGCGACCGGCCCCGGCGCGGTTTCGCCCAGAGCGTTGACGAGGTGGTGGTAGGAGTCGCGGGCCTCGACCGTGGTGACCTGCTGCAAGATCACGGTCGGCACGAGAGCCTCGAAGACGGCGGCCGTGCGTGGTATCCGGACACCGCGGATCTCGCGATGGAGCTGCGCGATCAGCGGATGGCTCGGTACGAATCCACTATCGTCATCCCGCTCGCCGCACCACTCCGGCGCGTGCACCACAGCCCATTCCGAGCCCGCGCCCCACGCCTCGACATCGACCTCGCCGCTACGCCGGCGGTGCAGGCGGATCGAGGCCGGGCCTTCAGGCGTGCGGGTGGCCCGCCAGATGTCGCCGTCGTGATGCCGCAGCGACGGCCCCGAGCCCAGCGCGCTTAGCGTGAGCCACAGATCCAGCGGCCTCTGCGGCGCGAACGATCCTCTGGCGTCCGGCACGCCCTGAGATTACTGGCTCAGCGGCACCGTGAACGTGAAGGTGCTGCCGGCGCCGACATTCGAGTCGACGGTCAGGTCGCCATCGTGCATGCGGGCGATCTCGCGCGAGAGCCACAACCCGAGACCAGTGCCCTGCACGTGCGCCGAGGTCTCGATCCGTCCGAATCGTGTGAACAGGTGCGCCTGGTCCTCCTGCGAGATGCCGACTCCCTGGTCGCGCACGGACACGAACGCCGCGTCGCCTCCACGCCGCACGTCGACGCAGATGTCGCTTCCCGACGGTGAGTACTTCGCGGCGTTGCTCAGGAGGTTGCGAACGACGATCTGGAATCGATCTGGGTCGACGCTGGCCTCGATCGACTCGACGGGCATGTCCACCTTCAGCTCATGTCCGATCAAGGTCATTCGGACTCCGTCGATCGCGCCTTCCGTCAGCTCGACGATGTCCGCACGATTCTTCCTGAGCGCGAGACGGCCTTCCTCCAGACGGGACGCTTCGATCATCTGCTCGATCATCCAGTTGACCTCGTCGGACTTGGAGATCAGCAGGGGCAGCACCGATCGGACCTTCGGCGCGAGGTCGCCCAGCGCTCCGGCGTCCAGCATCGTGAGGTAGCCCTTGATCACCGTCATCGGGCCGCGCAGCTCGTGCGACGCGATGTTCAAGAAATCGGTTTTCGCTCGCTCCAGCGCCGCGATCTTGGAGCTGAGCGTGACGCGGTCGAGGCCGGCGGACAGACTCGACGCGTACTGGCTGAGGCGGGTGAGCTCCTCGTCGCCGAAGATCGGCGTCAGGCGGTCGGACCGGATGACCATCGCGCCCCGACCCTGCTGCAGCTCGAGCGGGACCACGATGCTCGCACCGACGCGACGCGGGTCACGTCCGTCCTGGGTGCCGAGGAACTTTCCTCGGACCGCGAGCCGGCTCGCGTCGGCAGGGCTCATGCCCTTGCTGGCCAGGACGTCGCCGCTCGCGTCGACGATGAAAGCCGAATCGCCACCGACCAGCCTTTCTGCCCAGCCGAGCGCCTTGTTGGCGAGCGTCACGCGGTCGGGGCTGTACAGGAGCAGGTCGTGAAGCGCGCCGCGGAACTGTTCCTCCTCGGGCTGGCGCCAGATGCGGCGGAGCCAGACGGGCGGAAAGAACGCGACATACAGGACCGGGACGATTGCGATCGCCACGAGGTCGACCACCACCGTCGCCGCATCGCTCAACGCACCGGCGACGGTGCCGAAGACAAAGACCGCGAGGACCCCGGCGTACCCGATGCTGATCGCGCGGAGGCGGGCCATCTCCACGGCCGGGCGGCCGCGAGCGGCGAGCCAGAAATTGACGATCGGGTCGAAGATGCAGTAAGCCCAAAGGCCGATGATCGCGACGAGCGCGGCCGTCTGGATCGGGTTGTGCACCGACTCCGGGTTTCCCGGAAGCCTCACCGCAATCGCCGTGGCGGCGGCCACGACCATCAGGGCAACGATCAGGTTTCGTGTGCGCGGGCCGAGCGGGACGAACGAATCGCGAAACATCAAGAGTCCGTACCCCGAAAGGAGGAAGAGGACCACGCCGACGTCAGTCGCAAGCTGACCGGCTACACCACCCGCGGACAGCCCCGGCGAGATGATGATGTCGAGGGCGAGCGCCAGCAGCCCGAGGGCGAGGAAGCCGTGGCGCCGGTCAGGCTCTCGCGCCCAGGCCAGCGCCGTGCGGAGCGCAAGGCCCGCGAACGCCGCCTCGATGGCGAGCGCGAGTACGACGAGGAGGTTCGACACTGCCGGCAGAATAGCCTACACGACGATTTTTCAAGGACAAGCTATTTACGCACAAGGTGAGTTACCCGACAGATCGACGGCGGCCCCGTTGGGAATCTAAAGCGTCGGCGTGACGGTGATGCCGTTCGGATCGACCAGCGGGGCATCGATCCTTCGGACCTGGAACCGGCCCAGGCCGCGCACATCGGCCTCGACCGCGGCGGCGCCCTGACCCTCGAGGACGTTGATGCCCAGGTGATGGTGGTAGCCGTTCCAGCTCAGGAACCGCATGACGTGCCCGGCTTCCGCCATCAGCTCCATCCCGAGGGACTCGTAGAAGGCCTGGCTGGCGTCCAGGTCGCTCACGTTGAGATGCATGTGGCCGAGCACGGTGTCGCCTGAGAACTTCGGCGCGGGTCTGCCGGCCACCCGGAGCAGTCGCTCGAAGTCGAGGTCCTCGATGCCGATGCTGAGGCGTCCGTTGGGGTACTGCCACTCGCGCCGAGGCCGGTCGGCGTAGACCTCTATGCCGTTGCCCTCCGGGTCGTCGAAATAGAGCGCCTGGCTGACGAAGTGATCGGCCGTCCCGGTCAGCGGGAGCCGCTCCTCCAACGCGCGCCGCAGGAATCCGCCGAGCTCTCCCTCGTCCGGCAGAAGGATCGCGAAGTGATACAGCCCTGCGGTGTGGCGCGGACGCTCACGTCCGCCGGGCAGGGAGGTGAGCTTCAGGATCGCAGCGCCATCAACCCCTAACAGAGCGTGATCGTTTCCACCGCTCAAGCGCTCGAGGCCGAACGATTCGTAGAACGCGACCTCGCGCCCGAGGTCAAGAACCTTCAGCTCGGCGGCGCCCAGCGGCCAGTCGATGCTCATGTTCCTAACACGGTCGCGAGTCGTCTCCGGACGAGGTCGCGATCCGGATTTCAACGATCGAGATCGCTGAGAGGTTGTAGGTCCTGGACGGACTGCGCAGCGTGATGTCGACCAGGCCGGCGTGGTCGTCGCCTGGCAGCTGCGCGGCCAGCTTGTTCGACTGGTACTGCAGGGTGCGGCAGGCCGGATGCGTGTGGTCGAAGATCCTCCGCGAGTCGGCGGGGAGGTCCGTGAGCGCGAACTGCACAGCCCTACCGCCGGGCACCTGGAACGTCAGCGTGAAGTCCTCGGCCACGACATAGTTCGCGGCGTCGCACTGCACGCCAACGCGTCCCAGATCGGCCGCGATCACGTAGTCGGTCGACTGCGGAATGCGCGCATGGTTGGCCTGCCAGGTCCCGATGTAGGCGCCGAAGTCGGTGAGGCCAGGCTGGGACGGCAGCCCATCGGGGCAACCCACCAGGGCGGTCTCCGGTGCGGAGCTCGGCGCCGGCCCATGTGCGAGGTCGGGCATCGTGCGGCAGGCGGTGAGAAGGAGACACGAAGCCGCGATGATGCCCACCAGGAACCGCATGGCTCGCGGGCCAATCGTAGGCGGCTAGCGGCGCCGGAGCACATACCAGGCGGCGTCGTAGCCGGCGATCGGCCGGCCCCACAGCTCGCTGACGAGCTCCCATCCGTTGGTGAATCGGTCCCGCACCTCATTGGGGGCAAGGCCGCGAGGTCCGAGCCGGGTCGTCTTTTCGCCGCGCGTGAAACCGAAGAGCAGCATGGTCGCGCCGCCGGGAGCGACCGCGCTCGCCCCCCTTACATAGTCGTCGCGCCCAGCGTCGGGGATGCTGTGGAAACAGCCGAGGTCCAGCAGCAGGTTGTAGCCGTCGCCGATTCCGAGGTCTGCCAGACGCGTGACGTCGCCGACGATCAACCGCGGCGAGACGCGGGCGGCCGCAGCCTTCTTCTTCGCCGTGTTGATCGCTCGGGGCACGAAGTCGATGCCGGTCGCGTCCCAGCCCTTCTGCGCGAGGTAGATCGTGTTGGTGCCCGTACCGCATCCGAGGTCGAGCGACCTGCCGGCTGGATTGTCGTCGACGAACTTCACCAGCTCCGGAGGCGGGACGCCTGAGTCCCACGGCTTGAAGCCGAACAGGTAAGCGGCGCGAAAGAAAACGCTCAGGCGTTTGGCTGCTGGAAACGAATCATGTTGCCGGACGGGTCTCGGAACGCGCAGTCCCGTGCGCCGTAGGCCTGATCCATCGGCTCCTGCAGCACCTCGCCTCCTCCGGCCCGTATGTGCTCGAAGGTCGCATCGACGTCGTCGGTGTTGAAGTTGACGCCGCGAAGGAATCCCTTCGCGAGCATCTCCTTCATGACCTGGCGGTCGGCCGTTGATGCGTTCGGGTCAGCCAGCGGCGGCTCCAGGACGATGTTGACGTCGGGCTGGCCCTTCGGACCGACAGTGGTCCAGCGCATGCCTTCGTACTTGACGTCGGCGCGCACCTCGAGCCCAAGGAGATCTCGATAGAAGGCGAGCGCCTCGTCGTGGTCGTGGACGGCGATGAAGCAGTTGTGGAGTTTCAGGTTGTTCATGCGACCACCTTAGGAGCGGTGAGACGCAACCGCTTCTTCATTTCTGATCGGTTTTGTCATCACCATGATGATGCAGGGAGGGATGAACTCGACAGGTGCGTGGCTGCGCGCCCGGTAGGCGCTTGGCGCCTCGCCGACCAGCTCGGTGAAGCGCGAGCTGAAGGAGCCGAGGGACGTACAACCAACTGCGAAGCACGCATCGGTGACGGACATGTCGCCTCGCCTGAGCAGCGCCTTGGCCCGCTCGATCCTGCGAGTCATGAGGTAGCTGTACGGGCCCTCGCCGAAGGCAGCTTTGAAGCTGCGGGAAAAGTGGCCCGTCGACATCGCGGCCGACCGCGCGAGCGCCGGCACATCGAGCGGTTGGTCGAACTCGCGGTCCATCCGGTCCTTCGCCTTGCGCAGCCTCACGAGATCGCGGATGTCCATAAAACCGCTTCCATGGTACGAAGCCAGGACCATGCCGTCGGATCCCATAATCGTTTGAATCATGCAACCTGGAGGAGAGACAACATGAGCCCAAAGAAGGGCGCGCAGACGGCGGTCCGCCGCGCCGGCAATGCGTCCCAGCTGTTGACGGCCGAGGAACGAGCCGCGATGAAGGAGACCTTCGACGAGCGGAGGCGCGCTCGCTCGGGTGAGGCGGACGGGGAAAGCGATGTCCTCGCGAAGATCGCCGAGATGCAGGAACCGGATCGCGCCATGGCCAAGCGGCTCCACGCCATCGTCAAAGCCAGCGCGCCGACTCTAACTCCGAAAACCTGGTACGGGATGCCCGCTTACGCCAAGGACGGCAAGGTCGTCTGCTTCTTCCAGAGCGGCCAGAAATTCAAGTCGAGGTACGCCACGCTCGGTTTTCAACAAGACGCAAACCTCGACGAGGGTGATATTTGGCCAACCTCCTTTGCAGTGAGGAGGATCACCCCCGCCGTCGAAGAAAGGATCGCCAAGCTTGTCAAAAGAGCGGCGAGCTGAAAGGGCATCGCCAGCAGCATCTCCGTGTTGAATTTCAGTGTCGTGGCGTTGGCTGGGGAGGAAGGATTCGAACCTTCAACCTTCTGATCCAGAGTCAGCTGCGCTACCGTTGCGCCACTCCCCAACTTGGCCAGCGCGCCTGGCCGGGGCGAACCATTCTAAGTAGCGGCCGGCGCCGGGCTACTCGCGGGTGATGACGACGTCCGGCTTGCCGCCGCGCTCGGCCCGAACCGCCATCCGGATCGAAACCGTCTCCGGACCTCCCCCCATCAGCCCCTGGAATGTCTCCTCCAGAAGCGTTTTGGCCCTGTAGAGGTTGATCGCCCAGCCCACACCGAAAACACGGTCGCTGAACAGGCGGTCGGAATTGGGGTTCCAGTACGCATCTCGGATCCTCTGCCAGGTTGGCGGCCGGAAGTCGTACGGCACGATGCCTACGACCTTGCCCTGCCAGGTCCTTTCCTCGGCCGGCTTGGACAGCTCGGTCGCGACCGCAGCAACGACCAGACCGAACGTCACGAACCGAGCTAGGCGACGGAGGCTACGCAACTTCCCCATACTTCAGTTG
>DATKFA010000128.1:0-3937 GCA_035511715.1 Candidatus Acidiferrum sp.
GGTGCGCTCCTCAGCTGGTTCGCCGGCGCGATCGTGGACTGGCAGGCGCAGCTCGGTTACAGCCTGGGCGTCACCCAGCAGCTGCTGCCCCTCGGCGACCAGGTCAACTCGCTGGAGACGCTGTCGGACCAGTGGTTCCTCGTCATCCCGGCGGTGGGCGTGACCCTGGGCCTGGTTTGTGCGGTGATCGGCTCGCTGGCGGGAGGGCTGTGGTCCGCGCTGGTGAATGCCGGCGTGCTGCCCATCGAGGTGTTCGTCATGCGGCGCGAGGAGCCTCCCGCCGCGCGGCGCGCCAGGACCAGGCGCCGGCGCGCCGTGGGCGAGTAACCCTCGCGCCTGGTCGGCGTTCAGCGCCGGTCAAGCCGCCTCCCGTCCTAAGATGCAGTCGCTGGTGGTGTTGAAATGACCACTGCCGACCTCGTCTTTGGAGCCTGCCTCCTGCTGGGTGGCGGACTCCTCCTGCTGACCCTGATCTTCGACGACATCTTTGGCGGCCTCCTGGGGGCCATCCACCTCGGTTTCGACCTCGGCGGAGTCTCGCCGACGCCTCTACTCCTCGGGTTCGTCGCCATGTTCGGTATCGGGGGGCTGCTCGGCGTGCACAGCTTCGGCGCCGGGGTTGGAGGGGCCACGCTCATCGCGCTGGTCGCGGGTCTGCTGGGAGCCGGCGTCGTCTTTGGCTCCTTCAAGGTCCTGCGCCAGGCGGAGTCGACAGAGACCTTCAGCCTCCAGGACATGATCGGCACGACCGGGCGTGTCTCCGTCGGAATCCCGGCCAACCGTTTCGGCACGGTCCTGATCAGCTTTGCCGGTGCCACGCACAACATGACGGCAACGTCAGACGCGGAGATCCCGGCGGGCCGCGTGGTCAAGGTCGTCGCCATCGCCGGCGACAACCTCGTCGTCGCGCCCACCTCATCGGTTAGCACTGAAGGAGCACGATCCGATGCCTAGTTTCTTGACGTCAAGTCCGTTTCTCGTCGTCGCGGCGGTGATCGTCCTCGTGCTGCTCATCGCGTTTGTCGCAAGCCGCTACCACGTGGCCGGCGCCAACGAGGCGCTGATCGTGGCCGGCTCGCGCGGCGCCAAGGTCCGCGACGAGCGCGGCCAGGTTCAGGCGGCGCCCGGTGACAAGGGAGTGAAGGTCGTGGTCGGCGGCGGCACGTTCGTGCGCCCGCTGCTCGACCGCGTCGGAAGGATGAAGCTGACCGCGAGGCAGATCAGCGTCCAGTTGACGGACGCCGTGACCAGCCAGGGCATCAAGGTCCAGGTCCAGGGCGTCGCGACTTTCAAGATCGGGCGCGACGTCGAGTCTCTGCGCAACGCAGCCGAGCGTTTCCTCGATGCCAAGCCCGAGCAGGTCGACTCGATCGTCAAGAACGTCCTGGAAGGATCGCTTCGCTCGATCGTCGGCACGCTCACCATCGAGGAGCTGATCCGCGACCGCCAGAAGCTGCTGCAGCAGGTGCAGGACGCGGCCAAAGGCGACCTGGCGACAAGCGGCCTCCAGATCGACGCGTTCACGATCCAGAGCTTCTCCGACGAGTCGAGCTACATCGAGCTGCTCGGCCAGCAGAGCGTGGCCACGATCACCCGTGACGCCCGCATGGCTAAGGCCTCGACCGACCAGGAGGCTGCGGTGCGGGAGGCGCAGGCCCAGCAGATCAAGATCAACGCCGCCCGAGACGTCTCGCTGCGCGAGGCCGAGACCAAGACACAGGTCACCGCGGCCCAGGCGCGCGCCGACCAGGCCGGACCGCTGGCCATGGCGGAGGCGCAGCAAGAGGTCGTGCGCAAGCAGACCGAGCTCGCGCAGCTCGAGGCCGACCGCAAGGAGAAGGAGCTGCTCTCCACCACGGTGAAGCCCGCAGCGGCCGACGCCCAGGCCGTCATCGCCCGCGCCGAGGGCGAGAAGCGAGCCCGCATTGCGTCCGCCGAGGCCGACGCCGAGACCACGCGACTCGAAGGTGGGGCGGAGGCTCAGATCGTCCTGACCAAGGGCGAGGCGGAGGCCAAGGCGCTGGCCATGCGCGCCGACGCGTACAAGCAGTTCAACGAGGCGGCCATCATCCAGACCGTCCTTGCGGCGCTGCCGGACATCGTGCGCGCCGCGGCCGAGCCGATGAGCCATATCGATTCGCTGACGGTCATGAGCGCCGACGGGGCTTCCGACATCGTCCGCAACGCAACCCGCGCGGTGATCGAGTCGACCACCGCGATCAAGGGCCTCACGGGCCTGGATGTCCCAAGCCTGGTCGGAGGCGCGCTGGGGCGTGGGTTCGGCGACAGGCTCCGGACCGGCGAGGGCGCCAACGGCGAGCCGCCGGCCGGCGGCCAAAGCGCGGGGGAGTCGGCAGCCGATCGCATCAGCGAGCTCGCTGCTCAGGGGCTGACGTCCATGAAGGCGCGGGCGGCGGAAGGCACCGCCTCCGCCAAGGCTGCCGCCGAGGAGGCGGCGGCGAAGGCTCAGGCCGAGGCGGAGCGCGTCAAGGAGGCGGCCGAGAAGGCGGGCGCGGTCGTGGAAGCCAAGACCAAGGCCGCGGCCGCGGCCGCGAAAGCTGCGCCGACGGACGCAAATGTCCAGCAGTGGGGCAGGTGGATGGCCGACCAGCTGCGCCGGTCGCCGGAGATCAAGGCTTACGGCGCCATCAAGCTCCGCGAGCTAGGGGAGAAGGGTCCGCCGGCCGCTCGCGGGCTCTGGGCCACCGCAAAGTCGGCGATGGAGAGCCACTACGCCGACACCACGGTTGATGATCTCCTCAACCAGTTCCCGCTGCTTACCCACTAAAAGTGGAAGCTCACCGGCATGAGCTTCCGGTAAAAGCAGGAAGCCCACTTGCGTGAGCTTCCTTAGGCTGGGGTGGGGGCGTGATATCGAATTCAACGGCCGCTTCAACGGCCGACGATATAGTACCACGGTGATCGACTGTCCACAACATATAGACAGCTGGGGACAAGTCTCTTGAAGTTGCCCATTCCGCTCGACATGGAGCCGATGCTCTCCGCGATCTCGGAGAACGGCATCCCGAAAGGCGACCGTTGGGAGTACGAGCCGAAATGGGATGGCTTCCGGACGCTTGTCTTCCGCGAAGGCGAGGACGTCGCGCTTGCAAGCCGCGGCGGCCGCCCCATGACGCGCTACTTCCCGGAGGTGCTGCCCCCCTTTCGGGCCCTCAAGTCGAAGCAATACGTGCTTGACGGCGAGCTGGTCGTCGTCGGCGCCAACGGCCTCGACTTCGGAGCTCTGCAGCAACGAGTCCATCCCGCCGAGTCGCGCGTTCGCATGCTGAGCGAGACGACGCCCGCCTGGTTCATCGCGTTCGACCTCATCGCCGAGGGCGACGAGGACCTGCGCAAGCTGCCGCTCGGCGACCGCCGCAAGCGGCTCGAGAAGCTGCTCAAGGGTGTCAGGCCGCCGATCTTCCTCACGCCCTACACCCGCGACCCGAAGACAGCGGAGGACTGGTTCGAGAAGTTCGAGGGCGCCGGTCTCGACGGGGTGATCGCGAAATCCTGGGACGGTCCTTACGTGCCCGGCAAGAGATTCTGGGTGAAGATCAAGCACCAGCGGACCGCCGACTGCGTGGTGATCGGGTGGCGCAAGACCGCGGACGGTACTACGCTCGGCGCCTTACTCCTTGGGCTGTATGACAAGAAAGGCACGATGCACTACGTCGGTCACACGTCGTCTTTCAACGCGGCCGAGCGCAATGAGCTGATCGCGAAGCTGAAACCGCTCGAGATCGAGATCCCGGAAGAGGAGTGGCGCGCGAACCCTGCGCGCATGCCCGGCGGACTCAGCCGGTGGTCGCGCGGCAAAGACACCGAGTGGGTCGCGGTCAAACCTCAGCTCGTGTGCGAGGTCACCTACGACAAGCTCGAGGCCGGCGAGCGTTTTCGCCACGCCACAGGATTTCTGCGCTGGCGCACCGACAAA
>DATKFA010000129.1:0-12571 GCA_035511715.1 Candidatus Acidiferrum sp.
GGGCGCGCAGTTCACAGCGCAGGCGGTGGCGCTCGCGCGCGAAATCAAGTCGCTCGGGGCCTCGGGCCTGCTCGTCTTTCCCATCAGCGCTTATCAGGGGTTGCCGCTCGACCCCGAGATCCCGGTCCGCTATCACGCCGCGATCGGCGACGCCACCGGGATGCCGTTGATCCTGTTCCAGCTTCAGCCGGCCCTGGGCGGAGTCAACTTCGAGCCCGAGACGCTACATCGGCTGTGCGGTGTGGCGCAGGTCGCCGCCATCAAGGAAGCCTCATTCGATGCGCGGCTTTTTGTCGAGGTGCGGGACGCGGTGAAGACGGCGCGCCCGGAATGCGTGTTCCTGACCGGCAACGACAACTTCATTTACGAGTCGTTCGTGCTGGGCGCGGAAGGCGCGCTCATCGGGTTCGGGGCGGTGGCGACGCGCCAGCAGGTCGAGCTGATCGGCCACGCTCTGGCGGGAAGACACGACGAAGCACGCGAGATCATGAACCGGCTCACACCGCTGGTCAACGCGATCTTCGCGCCTCCTGTCCGGAACTATCGCGCGCGCTGCAAAGCGGCCCTCGTCATGTTGGGCCTGCTCGAGCGCGAAACCGTGCGGCCCCCGCTCCTGCCGATCGACGCGGTAGAGCGCGAGCGGATTCGAAAAGCCCTTGTCTTCGCGGGTGAGCTCGAGCCGAAGATGCGCCCTACTCAGGTTGCTCGGTGAAGGTCGGCACGTTCGTTCCGTCCTACCTTCTGCCGGGCGAAGACGCCAGGCACGGAGAGCAGATTCGCCGCTTCGCCGTCAAGGCCGAAGAGCTTGGATTCGACTCCCTTTTCATCACGGACCATCTTCTGACCGCGAGCCGGTTCTACCGCGTCAGCTGGACCGAGCCGATGATGACCCTTGCGCACGTGGCGGCGATCACCAGCCGCGTCAAGCTTGGCACCTCCGTGCTGGTGCTTCCAACGCGGCAGCCGGTGCTCCTCGCCAAGGAGATCGCCACGCTGCAGCACCTGAGCGGGGGACGGTTCGTCTACGGGATCGGTACGGGCTGGTATCCGCCCGAGTTCGAATCGACCGGCAGCACGCGACAGCAGCGCGGAGCACGAACCGACGAGGTGCTCGAGGCGTCGATGCAGCTGCTCAAGGACGCGCACGTGACGTTCGAGGGCAAGTACTACCGGATGAGCGACATCACGGTCGAGCCGCTGACTCGCGTGCCACCGGTCTGGGTGGCGGGCGGTGCCCAGTACGCTCACGAAGCTTCCCCCGACGCGCCCGAGATGTCGGGCAATGTTCTGGCCCGCATCTGCAGGTGGGACGGATGGATCGCCCGGCCGACCGCGGCTCCGCCGCAGATCGCGGAAGACCTGACCAGGATCGACGCGGAGCTCGCGCGCCAGGGCACGAACCGCGACAAGAAGGGATTCACGGTCGCGCACGAGAACTTCTGCTGGATCAGCGAGAAGGCTTCGACCGAGGCTGCGGTTGACGAGCAGAAGCGTTCCATGATGCGCGTGATCTCGGATCAGCGGCCGTGGGACTACATCGAAGCCGTCTACCTCACCGGCACCATCGAAGATATTCAGCGGCGGATTCAGCAAAGGATCGACGCGGGCGTCGAGGAGATCTTCCTCCACACGATGACCGCAGATGTTCGGCAGCTCGAGCTCTTTGCGAAGCACATCGTCGAGCCGTTTGCCAGAGTGCAGGCGGCGTCTCGGCAGTGAGCTTCGAAGGCAAGAGCGCCCTCGTCACGGGAGGTACGCGCGGGATTGGCCTGGCTATCGTTCGCGCGCTGCGCGGCCAGGGTTCTCGCGTGATCGCGATCACCAAGTCACGAGACCAGATCGACAGCTTTCACAGGGAGTTCGCGGAGGACCCACTCGCCTCCGCCGAGCTCGCCGACGTCAGGGACCGCAAGTCGCTCGAAGCCCTTCGCAGCAGGATGGACGACCTCGACATCCTGATCCCCAACGCCGGTGTCAACACGCGAGTGAAGGCACTCGACCTGCCGGAGGAGCCGCTGCGGGACATGCTCGACACGAACCTGTACGGGGTCTTCGTGACCTGCCAGGTCTTCGTTCCCGTGCTGGTAGCCAAGGGCGGCGGCCGGGTGGTGATCACCAGCTCGGTCTCCGCGATCCACGGCATGGACCTGCGCGCCGCCTACACGGCGACCAAGGCTGGTCTGTCCGGGTTGGTTCGCGCGCTCGCGATCGAGTGGGGACCGCTCGGCGTGACCGTCAATGCGGTGGGGCCAGGCGTCATCGAGACGCCCCTGACGAGGGCCTACATGAAGGAGCATCCAGAGCGCGTCGAAGCGACCGTCGCCAACACGCCGCTGCGTCGTGTCGGCCAGCCGGAAGACGTGGCCGACGTGGTGGTGTTCCTCGCTTCTGACGCGGCTCGGTTCATGACCGGCCAGACGGTCTTCGTCGACGGCGGACTCAGCGCCGGCAGCGCTTGGTGGTAGTAGTCTCGTGAGCCGATGAGCGGCATCGAGGACATTCCGCTCGGCTTGCGCACGCGCGTGAGCAAGACAGTCAGCGAGTCGGACGTATACCTGTTCGCGGGCATCACAGGCGACCTGGATCCGAACCACGTCGACGAGGAGTACTGCCGGAAGACGAGCCTCGGGCACCGGGTCGCGCATGGAGCGTTGATAGTCGGCTACACGTCGGCCGCCTCAACCAGGATCCTTCAAGACTTCGATCGGCCGATGGTCTCAGTCGGCTACGACCGCATCCGCTTCCTCAAGCCGGTCTACTTCGGAGACACCATCACAATTGATTACGAGATCACCGAAATCGAGCGAGATAAGGAGCGCACCCTCGCCAAGATCGAGGTGAGGAACCAGCGCGACGAGCTGGTCGCGGTAGCCACGCACATCATGCAGCTCGTCGATTGAGCGAAGCGCGAGAGCTCAAGCTCCTGTCCGGCATCCGGATCGCGGCGTTCACGCAGTTCTTGCTCGGCCCGGCCGCGAGCCAGTACCTGGCCGACATGGGTGCCGATGTCATCAAGGTCGAGCAGCCCGGGCAGGGCGCCTGGGAGCGCAGCTGGTCGGGTGCGGACCTGTTCCTGAACGGCGTCAGCGTGTTCTTCATGCTCGGTAATCGAAACCTGCGCAGCGTCACGCTCAACCTCAAAAGCCCCGGCGGCCGCGAGGCGGCGCTCAAGCTGATTGAGCGCGCGGACGTCGTGGTGGAGAACTTCCGCCCGGGCGTGATGGACAGGCTGGGCCTTGGTTACGAGCAAGCCAGGCGGGTCAATCCGGAACTCGTTTATGCGTCCGCGTCGGGCTACGGCAGTGATGGTCCCTACCGCGATCTTCCTGGCCAGGACCTGCTCATTCAAGCGATTTCCGGCCTGGGCGCAAACACCGGCACAGAGTCTGGAGGTCCAACAGTGTCGGCGGCGGCGGTCGTCGATCAGCACAGCGCCAGCCTGCTCGCCATGGGGATCCTCGGTGCGCTGGTCCACCGCGAGCGAACGGGGCAGGGGCAGCGGGTGGAGCTGGTCATGACTCAGGCCGCGTTCGACCTGCAGACCGAGCCGGTCTCTTATCACCTCAACGGGGCGCGCCTGCGGCGGCCGCGAACGCCCGTTGCCGACACCTTCCACGCCGTGCCCTACGGCTTCTACGCCACAGCGGATGGACACATCGCGATCGCCATGACGCCGATGAAAGCGCTTAACGAAGTTCTCGGGAATCCACCAGAGCTCAAGCCCTTCGAGGATCCCGCCCTTCGCTACACGAGCCGTGACGAGATTCGCGACGCCCTCGATCCGTTCATTCGCAAGCGGACCACGTCCGAGTGGATCCAACTGCTGCGCGCCCATGACATCTGGTGCGCGCCGGTAAAGACACTAGCCGAGTCGTTCGACGACCCGGCCGTCCGTCACCTCGCGCCGGTCCTCGAGTTCGATCACCCGAGAGCAGGGCGAGTGCGGCTGCTGAAGCACCCCGTTCACTACAGCTCGGGTGAGGCGGCGCTTCGGCGGCCGCCGCCAGAGCTAGGCCAACACACTGGCGAGGTCCTGAGGGAGCTGGGCTATTCCGACGAGGAGATCGCAGCCTTGATGGCCGCCAAAGAGATATGAGCGGGAGCGTTTGCCCGGCGGAGCACTCGACTCAGGTTCGCTTTCGTCGATAAGGGTCCGCTGCCGTTGGCTCGTGAAGAGGTCAGTTCGCCTCTGTGAGCTCCTCTGGCTCGGCGTACCACGGCAGCCGGTCTCCAATACGGTTGCGTAGCTTCCATCTGGTCGTCTTGGGCGTTGCATCAAGGGCCCGCCAGAGCGAGTCCAACCGCTCGGCGATCTGGTTAACGGCTGCCACCTCAAGCCCGTAGTGGCCGAGATTTGCCTTGCAGGACTCAATTGTGGCTTTCACGGTTCGCCAGAGCCCCCAGTCCCGCGCGCACAGGTCACCGACGACATCAGTCTCGATCGCTCCTGGATCGCCGGTCGCCAGCTCGTGGCGGTACAGCAAGCTGTAGATGTCTCTCTGGTCTCGCTCGGTCAGCTTGACTATCTGCAGCTTGGTCATCAATAGCTCGGCCAGAGGGACCGTCAGAGTTTCGCGCTCAAGCCGGTTCGCAATTGGTATCTCATGGCACATCGCGAAAACCCCAACGAAGACATCTACCTTGCGAGCGTGCGCCTCGTCATAGAAGAGCAGCCGCTTGGCACCGTGAAGCGCGTTGAACATCAAGTCGGGTACGTACCCCGCTTCCCTCAGGACAGCGGTGACCGCTGCACGAGCGCCAATTTTCGTGACTAGATCGATGTCGTTGATGCGGCGTGGCAGAAGGGGGCCATCAGGCAGCGTCCTGAGATAGACCGCGGCACCGCCGACCAGCCGGACGATGAGCCCTCTCTCGTCAGCCGCAGAGACGAGGCGACGTGCTTCGCCGATCAGCTCGTCTACCGGTGGGTCATCCGGTAGTGAAGAGGAAATCGATGAAGCTCCCATCCTCGGCGAAGTCCACGATAGCGCCGCGCAGTATGTCCGCGGTGTAGTCGCTGCCCGGATTGAGGCACATCGACGCACCTATCTTCTGCGCCGCCCGGGACTCGTGGATGTGGCCATGGAGCCCGACGACGGGCTGATGGCGCTTGATCACATCCCGAACCGCCTTGCTACCGACTGGGACGATGCTGGGGCGGCCGCCTCGGATCACTGGTAGGAGGTTGGCGTCCAGCTCTGCCGCGAAGTCCAGGCCGGAGCCGTATGGCGGACAGTGAAAGTTGACGACCATCTTGTTGCCCGCGGGGGCGGGTTCGAGGATCTTCTCGAGCCGTGCCCCAAGCTCCTCTTCGGAATACTCGCGCTCCGTGTTCCATGGTGTGGGCGTGACGTCACCGCAGCTGGCCATCAGTACAGGTCCGAGGTCGCAGATCTCCGCTTCCGGCGATTCGATTCGCGACGCGGCCTTCAGCACCGCGTCGATCGACCTCGGATCGTCGTTGCCCGGCGTGATGATGCAACGCACCTTTGATGCCAGCCGCTCCTCAGCAAGACGACACCAGCCTTCGATCTGGTCGACGATGGCGCGTTCGAACGCCGCCTCCAGGTACGGCTTCTCCTGTTCCATCCTTTCGAATTCAGAATCGGCCGCGATCACGCAGTAGAAGCCAAGCCGGTTGATCTCGGCACGGAGCGTTTGCTCTTCCGAGCGTGGCACCGTCACCGCCTCGCCGCGGACTTTGGCGGTGAGCGTCCCGTTGTGTGAGCGGATGGGCACGAGCCCCTTCCCCGCGATGTCACCCCCGAGCACGAGGACGTCGGCCTCGTAGGAGTCGGCGGCCGCCAAAAACTTACGAAAGCAGCGGTCCGACCCGTGGACGTCTGTGGCGAAGTAGAGGCGGAGGGCCCGCTTCCTGGAACGTCTGAGGAACATGGACCCTCCGCTGCTTTTTATTCTGGAGGCAGCTCTCGCATCGCCAGACGGATGTCGATCGACGACGACGTGAGGCGAATCCGACGTGCGATCGCATAGATGATCGGACCCGAGAAGAAGATCACGATCAGCGATCCGATGGAAGCGACGCTGAAGGCGCCGAACACGTTCGGTTTGGCGATGATCACGCCGACCGTGAACAATGCGAGCAGCGTCGACACGCCTCCCCAGACCGCGGCGGTCGGGATGCCCGCGATGCGGTCGACGTCATTCGTCCCAGGCTTGTAGATCAGCTCGGGGCGGCGGAACGGCAGCGCCGTGGCCGCGATCGAGCCGCACAACAGCACAAGGGCAAAGAACAGCGCCAGGTTCGCCGAGATGTTCGCAATGTTGAGGATCGAGCCCGCGATCGTGAATCCGATGGCCACGATCACCGCCAGGATGATGGCGTTGACCGGCGACGCGTTGCGCTCGCTGATCTTGGCCAGGCTGATCGGCAGCATGCGGTCGAAGGCGAGGGCGAATATGACGCGGGTTACCACGGCGACGAATGCGAGGTCGACGGCGATCTCCGCCGCCGGCACGGCGAGGCCGATCAGGATCTTGCTGACCGGGTCGCCGGACAGGACGAGGCCGTAGCCAAGCCCGCCGGCGTTCGCCTGCAGGTTTGTGATGTTGCCGTAGTCAGAGGTGCCACCGACCTGCGCCTGCGCCTGCATGAAATCGAGCCCGATGGTGTTCAGCATCAGCAGCCAGACGCCGACCCAGACCACGATCAACAGGCCGAGGCTGATGACCGACGCCCAGATGTATGTGCTGCCGGGGCGCTTGAGCTCGCCGCCGACGTAGTAGGAATACAGCACGCCGTTGTAGTTGAGGACCATGAACGGCACGACGAGCAGCGAAGCGCCGATGTCGACTCCGAGTGGGATTCCGTTTTTCTGTGCCAGGGCGATGACGTCGTTGTACGCGGTCGACTTGCCGCTGTACGAGCCGAGCGCGTTGACGAAGTCCTGGTGCGAGTGGGTGGCGAGGAGGAAGCCGAGAACGACGAAGGCGACGACCTGGAAGATGACCAGGGCGAGGATCACCTGCGCGATCCGGCGGAGGCTGAAGACCGAGGCCAGGCCGACGATCACGAGCATGCCGACGGCGCAGATGACGAGCCCCGGCGAGCATGTGACCGTGACGCAGGTGGTCGTGCCGGAGATGCTCGTGGCCGCGCTCGTCAGCGCTGAGCTGTTGAACGCCGCGCCGAGGCTGTTCAAGGCAAAGGGCACGTAGTTGGCCGCGAAGTTGGCGTTGGCCGACAGCGTGTACGAAAAGCCGACTGCGGTCGCGATGCCGATCATCGTTCCGACCGCGGGCGAGATGATGCGGGACATGTAGATGTACTCGCCGCCCGCGCGGGGGATCGCCCGGAGGAGGTACCTGTAGGCAAACATGGCGACCAACCAGATTCCAGCCGCCAGCAGGAGCGGGAGGACCATGTCGACCTTGGTGAAGTTGAAGAGCCCAGAGTAGAAGTTGATGAAGGTGTTGACCACCGCGACGGAGGCCAATGCGATGCCGGTTGCAGCCGGAACTCCGAGTTCGCGTACAAGGCCCGATGACTGCCGCGTGAAGAGGCCCTGCCCGGTCGTGGCCTTGCCTCCCACGGGTGCGCTGGTACTCGCCATGCTTTCCCCTCCCTATCTGAGCGAGAACGAGACCCCTACCCTTTGGAGCGTTCCAGAACCATAGGTCAAGCCCTGTTGTCCGTCAAGGTCGATTTGCTACGGCCGCCCGGCTCCCTCCGTGACCTCCCCGACCTCAACCCATCGGCGTTCCATGGCGGAGCGTTCGATGCCCTCGCATACCGCCTGCACCAACGCACCCTGGGCGAAGTCCGGCTCCCAAGGGCCATCCGGCCAGTGTTCCAGCAGGTCCCCTATGTGATTCACGAAGCTCGCGCCGTAGCCGACGCCCTGTCCAATCGGCCACCAATTGGAGGCGTAAGGATGGGTGGGGTGCTCGGCCCGGATTCGGCGCATGCCGTACAGCTCGGCGCGATCCTCGCCTTCGCCGAAGCTGAGCTCATTCAACCTCGCGTATTCGAAGACGAGAGTGCCTCGATCGCCGTTGACCTCGATCGTAAAGTCGCATGGCCTTCGCACCGCGGTTCGGGCCGTCTCGAGGACGCCGCGGGCGCCCGAAGCGAAGTGCACAAGGGCCGACGATGCATCGTCAACAGTGACCGGCTGACGCGACCGCTCTGTCACGAAGGTCGCGGATTGTCCTATGACGGCGACGATCGGACCCGCCATCCATGTCGCCATGTCGATCAAATGGCTACCCAGATCGGCGATCGTGGTTCCACCCATCGAACGGTCGAAACGCCAGTCAAAGGGAATCGCTGGATCGACAAACTCATCGGAAAGCCAGCTGGCGCGAACGAGCCTGATCTCCCCAACAGCCCCCTCATCGATCATTCGCTTCATCAGCGAGACTGCGGGCAGCCGCCTGTAGTTGAAGCCGACCGCATTCAGGACGTGAGCGCGTTGAACGGCCTCTGCGGCGGCGGCCGCTTGCGAATAGGTGACGGCCAGCGGCTTCTCGCAGAGCACCGCTTTGCCCGCCGCCGCGGCTGCGATCGCGATCTCGGAGTGCGTGCCGGGTGGTGTGCAGATATCCACGATGTCGACGTCGCGGCGACCGATGACCGCGCGCCAGTCCGTGACCCACTGCTCAATACCGTATGAGTCCGCAGCTGCCGAAACCTTCGCCTCGTCCCTTCCGCTGATCACCCTGATGTGCGGGCGAGTGCGCAATTTGCGCATGAGCGGAGCAACGGTGTAGCCGTACGAGTGCGCCTTGCCCATCATCCCGTAGCCGACGATGCCGATCCCAACGTCGGCTGCTGCGCTCACAACCGGGCGGTCAGCTGTGAGGCGGCCTTCTCGGCGGCCGCGAGAGCGACCGCGGCGTCCTTTGCACTCGCGCCCTCCAGGGGCGCCCCGCGCACGTGCCGCGCGAAGCTCTCAGCCTGCAGTCGCAGCGCTCCGAAGAAAGTGTCGTCGGCGGTCGGCGGCCACAAGAATCTGCACTCCTCCGCTCCCCGGGTGCCAAACACCTCGACCTTGCATACGTCACCGAGCGGAAACCGTCTGCCCAAGGAGACCAGCGCGGTGGTCCCTTTGGACAGCTGAGACATCGCATGCACGCTTTCCGGGTCGCCCGGCCACGGCTCCATCGCCACGCCTGATGCGAGCGATGTGATCGCCCCGAACTCCTGACCGACGAGCCAGCGGGTCTGGTCGAACTCGTGCACGCCCATGTCGATAAAAATTCCGCCGCTGTGGGTCCGGAAATTCACGTTCGGCGGTTCACCGTCCCACTGAAAGTTCGCGATGGCATAGATCTCCCCCAGGTCGCCCGAGACGATTCGATCTCGGAGCTGCCTCAGGGCCGGGACATATCGCCTCCAGAACCCAACCTGGAACGGAATCCCTGCAGCGCTCACAACCGCCTCCGCACGCTCAGCCTGCGAGGCGGTGACACCCAGGGGCTTTTCGCACAGGACGGGTAATCCGACGCCTACCAGCTTCTTGACTGTCGCCAGGTGCAGGTCGCTAGGGACACAAACGAGCACCGCGTCGATCTCGTCTCCGGCCAGCATGTCGTCGAGGTCCGCGTACAGCACCGCATCGTCGTCCGACAACGACATGCGCGTGGCATCCACCGGCTCCGCGATCGCCGTCACCTTCACCTCGGTGGACGTGGCGAGCGCGCGCAAATGGTTGCGGCCCATTCGGCCTGCTCCGGCAAGGCCGATCCTCAGTGGCGCCGGCATTCAGAAACCTCGCGCTGAGAGATAGGCACGGTTGGCGCGCTGATCCTCAGCCGCCATACCGCCGGCGTCCGGTAGAACGTCTTGTTCGACGACAATCCAGCCGACGTACGCGTCTCTGACCTGCGCAAGAACTCCGTCGACGTCGAGGTCGCCGTCGCCCAGCCGGCAGAACGCGCGCCGCCGCCAGATCTCCGAGACCGGTGCGGCCTCCCGGATGATGCCTTCGACGATCGCTCGTTTGGCGTCTTTTAGATGGAGGTGGTTGATGCGCGGCCGCCACTCGCGCATG
Organism: Candidatus Acidiferrum sp.; assembly: GCA_035511715.1. Lineage (GTDB taxonomy): Bacteria > Chloroflexota > Dormibacteria > Dormibacterales > Dormibacteraceae > 40CM-4-65-16. The sequence goes on from DATKFA010000129.1 coordinate 10,017, forward strand.
GCCTGTACCGGATCGCCACCTCCGAGCAGCAGGTGCCCGGTGTCGAGGCACAGTCCGATTGAGGTCAGCTCGAGGACCTTCTCGATCTCCCAGGGCGCCTCCACTCGAGTGCCCGTCTCGTGATGGAAAGTGGGCTCGTAGCGGCGTTCCCGGCAGAGGGCAACCGCCATCTCGACGCCCTCGGCGAACTTCTTCCAGGTTGCTTCGTCGAAGCCCAGCGAGCGATCGGTTGCGGCTTGACCAGGCCGCGAACGACGCAGATCGGTTCCAACATCAGCCAGCGTGGGTTTTGGTCTAAGGCCGTTGCCGCTGTGCGCTGCATCGAAAACGTCAAGCACCGCGCCGAGGTCGCGTAGAGCGGCGGGCATCTTTTCGAGCTCGCTAAAAGGAAGCTCGACGAATCCTCCGGCCAGCGCGAGCTTTCTGCGGCGAAGGGCCGTCGCAAGGTCGTCTCCGTAGCCGAAGAAGCCGATTGGGCCAAGGTCGACTCCCGCGTATCCGGCCGATGCAACTTGCTCCAGCACGGCCTCCCCGCTCGGCACGTCCGGCATGATCCCGACCGTGAGCTCGAACGCGCCATAGCTGACCGGTGCGTTGGCGATGACTATGCGGTTTGAGACCGTCACGAGTGCGCCTGAGGCGTGGCCGCCATCTCAGGCTTCGAGGGATGCTCCCGGGCGGCGCGGTTGCGATGCACTGCCACCACCGCTTCGCACAGCGCGATGTCATGCATCGCATCCACGCCGGATGTCAAGGGTGTCCGGCCGGTGGTCACGCACTCGTGAAAGTGGACCAGCTCCTCCCGGAAGCTCTCCCGATACGAACGGACGACCTCTGTCCTGGATGTGACCGGCGACTCCGCTTCGCCGTCTTCAAGAACCAGGGTCGAAGGCATGCTGCGGAGGAAGGGCGACGGAAACGAGAGAGTGATCCGGCGCTCGGGGGAGTAAAAAGCGAACTCCATCTCGTAGCGCGCAATCACGGGAAGGTCAACCCAGGCGAGGACGCACTGCGTTGTGCCGTACTTAAAGACCGCGGTCAGGCCGGTCTCTCTTATGTCGGCGAAAAGAAGACGGTCCGGCTCACCCAGCGCGCCACGCATGGCGTTCAGCTCATGAACCAGACTGTCCAGAAGCACGTAGCGGTAGGCCCAACGCGACAGCGGATCCGCGCCGGGGATCGCACCGTCGATACGGGCGTCGTCGTCTGCGCGCAACGACTCGGCGACAGGCTTCGGCAGCGGCCCGCCGCGGCGCAGCTTGTAGTGCTGAACATACGGGGCGATGGGCGATTCCAGTGTTGTGATCCGCAGCAGACGCAGGTCGCGGAGCGTGCGTTTCTCCTCCAGCATCCGCACGTACGCCGGGTCGTATCGCTTGTTGTAGCCGACCATCAGAATGGTGCTTGCACGCTCCGCGGCGGCGATCATCTCCTGCGCCTCCACCACGGAAAAGCACATCGGCTTTTCGACCAACACGTGCAGTCCCGCGGCGGCGGCGGCGATGGCGATGGGGGCGTGACTACCCGACGTCAGCACGATCACGGCATCGAGCGGTCGCTGGATCAGCTCCTGCCAGGAGGCGAACTGCTCGGCGACGCCGTACTCTCGGGCGGCGAACGCGCGCGCCTCCTCCGAGAGGTCACAAAGGGCCGCGATCTCGAAACGGTCGTCCAGCTCTCGGAGGTAGTGGAGATGCATAACCTGGGCGATCAGACCGCACCCGATGACCCCTACCCTCAGCCGACCCGCCATCTCAACTCCGATAACCGAATACGTTGGAACGTTCCACCGACCCTATACGAAACCGCTGGCGGTGTCAACACACCCATAACGGAAGCGATGGATTGTGCGGCCGGCGGCGAAGGAGCAAGCCGTTGCGCCGAAGGTTCGACTACTTGAAAGCGCATCCTTGCGGTGGCGGTGCGCCGCCCGCTCGCGGATAGCGAATACGACCGCATTGTTGCCCGCGATCGGTCGTCCCGATTCTGTCCGAACGGTGCGGACTTCATGGCCTAGAGTTCCGCGCATCACCGAGTCCTTGATCAGAAGTCGCAGTGGAGCGCTGATTGCCGCGCTCTCATTTTCGACGCTCGCGACTGGCGTTCTGCAGATCTGCCTTCCGCTCGAGCTGGTTCGGCTTCATGCGAGCCCGGCCGCAACCGGCGTGACACTTTCGATGTTCGGTTTCGGGATGTTCGCATTCGAGTGGCTCTGGGGCGTAGCTGCCGACAAGCTCGGGTACTGGCTGCCGCTCGTCGTTTCCCAGGTTCTGTATGCGGTGTTCATCGTCGCCCTATCTCAGGTCAACTCCGTCGTGCTCATCGCGGCGAGCTACTTCCTTGCGTCCGGAATGATGGTCGCGGTCGGTCCTATCGCGCGCTCCTATCTCGGGACAGCACTCCATTCGGGGCTGCGCGCCACCGGCCTCGCGCTGCTGGCATCGCAGTGGGTCGTGGCGGAAGCCGTCGGTGCCGGCGCGGGAGGTGCGTTGATAGACCGCCTTCCCATCCACGAGGTGATCCTCGCCGGTTCCGCCCTACCGGCTATCTCCGCA
>DATKFA010000130.1:0-5947 GCA_035511715.1 Candidatus Acidiferrum sp.
ACGCCCGGTGCCAACCGCGTCGCCGCTGAAGCAGATGTCGTCATCGCTGTCGGCACGCGGTTCAGCGACTTCACCACGGCGTCACGCACCGCGTTTCAAAACCCCGCCGTGCGGTTCGTCAACGTCAACATCGCCGACCTCGACAGCCACAAGCTTGGCGGCCTCGCGCTGACCGGCGATGCGCGTGCGACGCTGGACGCACTCGACGCGCGGCTCGGCGGCTGGACCGTGGATGCTGCCTACCGCTCAGGCTGCGAGGCGCTGCGCACGGACTGGGACGTCGAGGTCTCGCGCCTTTACGACCTTGGCCACGGTCCGCTGCCCGCGCAGTCGGAGGTCATCGGCGCGGTGAACGAGCTTTCCGCGCCCCATGACGTGGTGGTGTGTGCGGCGGGGTCGATGCCCGGCGACCTCCACAAGCTGTGGCGCACGCGCGACCCGAAGGGATACCACGTCGAGTACGGGTACTCCACGATGGGTTACGAGATAGCCGGTGGTCTCGGGGTGAAGCTGGCCGATCCGTCTCGAGAGGTCTTCGTGATGGTCGGGGACGGGTCCTACCTGATGATGGCGCAGGAGATCGTGACTTCCATCCAGGAGCGCGCGAAGCTGACCGTGGTGTTGGTCGACAACGAGGGCTTCGCCTCGATCGGCGGTCTCTCGCGATCGAAGGGAACCGCAGGATTCGGCACACGGTATCGCTATCGCGTCGACGGATCTCTCGGCGACGACCTGGGTGACGATGACAGCGCGCGACTTCCGGTCGACCTCGCTCTCAACGCGGAGGGACTCGGTGCGCATGTCTTCCGTGCCCGCAACATCGAGGACCTTCGCGACGCTCTGGTCGCCGCCAGAAAGATAGAGCGCACGGTCGTCATCCATGTGCCGGTCGACCGCTATGAAGCCGTCCCGAATTACGACAGCTGGTGGGAGGTGCCCGTCGCCGAGGTCGCGGAGTCGGTCGACGTCAAAAAGGCGAGGGTTGAGAACGAGCGGGGACTGGCGCGCAGGCGGTGGTACCTCTGAGCAAGCTCGTGCTGCGACGGCCACCCACACGACCTGCCGGCGGCCAGGTGGCGATCGTCACGCCGGAGCTGGCCGGCTGGTCGTACGTAGGGTTCGAGGTCTACGAGCTCCGGCGTGGGGAAACCATCCGGCAAACGACGGGCTCCAGAGAGGCGTGCGTGGTGATGCTCGCCGGCCAGGCTGACATCGGCGGCGGCCCGCAAACGTGGCGCGACGTGGGCTCGAGGATCACCGTCTTCGACGGTTTACCCGATGCGGTCTACATGCCGCCAGGGCGAGAGCTCGAGATCACAGCAACCAGCGAATCGTGCGAAGTCGCACTGTGCTGGGCGCCCGCCAGGCGCGGGGCTGAGCCGGCGCGGCTGCCCGCATCGGGTATCCGGCCGTTCAGGCGCGGCTCGGGGAAGACCGAGCGGACGATCCGCAACATCCTCATGGAGGACCGCCACGCGGAGTCGCTTCTTGTCACGGAGGTGCTCACGCCGGCCGGCAATTGGTCCAGCTATCCACCGCACAAGCACGACACCGATGATCTCCCGCGAGAGAGCTACCTCGAAGAGACCTATTACCACCGCACTGCCAGGCCCGACGGATTTGCGGTGCAGCTGGTCTACACCAGCGACCGCTCTCTCGACGAGGCGATCCAGGTCCGCGATGGAGACGTCGTGCTCGTGCCGCGCGGATACCACCCGGTCGCCGCCGGGCCCGGGTACGACCTGTACTACCTGAACGTGATGGCGGGACCGACGCGGCGCTGGCTCGTCACGACCGACCCCGACCATCGCTGGCAACTGGATTGAAGAAGCTGTAACGTTCCAATCCAGTGAGCCAGACGGTCCGCGCGGCCGTTATGACCGCCCCTGGGCATCTGCAGGTCAAGCGTTTCCCCCTGCCTGAACCGCAGCCTGGCGCCGTCCTGATGAAGGTCACCTACTCCGGGATCTGCGGCACCGACAAGCACACCTATCGCGGGGAGTCGAAGCAGTACGCCGGCACCGAGCACGAACGCGACATCGTCTATCCGCTGATTTGCGGCCACGAGAACGTCGGGGTGATCGAGGCAATCGGCGGTGCCGACTCCATCCCTGACAGCGAAGGCCGTCCGCTGCGCGCCGGCGACCGGATCGTCCCCGCAGCCAACGTGCCATGCGGGCACTGCGTGTTCTGCCTGAACGGCTACCCGTACTACTTCTGCGAGAACCTGCAGGACTATGGCAACAGCCTCCACGCCGGCATCGCGCCGCACCTCTTCGGTGGCTGGGCCGAGTACATGTACCTACTGCCGGGCACGCCGCTTTTCCGCGTCCCCGAGGGCCTTCCGGACGAAGTGGCCGCGCTCACCGAGGTGATGGCCGTCACGCACGGTTTCGACCGAGCTCGGATGCTCAACACCGGGTGGGGCGGCAGTGCGTTCGGCGAGTCGGTCGCGATCGTGGGCGTCGGGCCACTTGGCTTCTGTCATCTGATCAAGGCGCGGCTCCTCGGCGCCGGGAAGCTCATCGCGATCGACCGCATGGAGTCGCGGCTAGACCTGGCACGCCGCTTCGGCGCCACGCTCGCGATCAACGCGTCGGAGACGACCGAGGAGGAGCGCATCCGCCTCGTGCGGGAGCACACGCACATAGGCCCCGACATCGTGATCGACTGCACCGGCGTCGCCCAGTCCTTTCCCGAGTGCCTCCACCTCGTTCGCTACGGCGGGACCGTCGTCGAGGCGGGGACGTTCGTCGACATGGGACCGGTGGCAGTTAACCCCAACGCCGACATCTGCACCAAGAACGTGAGCGTGATCGGTGTCGGGGGAGAGACTGCGACGTCCTATGTCCCGTCGATGAACCTGCTCGCGCGAAACCTCGACCGCCTGCCGATTTCGGAGGTGATCACGCATCGGATGCCGCTCGAGCGCGCGGGCGAGGCAGTCGAGCTTTCACAGCGGAGCGGCACGATGAAGGTCCTGATGGACCCCGCGATGAAAGTGTGATCGACTCCAACACGGCCGAGCGCCGGCACCCGACCATCCATGACGTTGCCTCGCGTGCTGGCGTATCGAAATCGACCGTTTCCAACGTCGTGCGGGGTCTTCCTGGCGTCTCCGAATCCACCCGCACGCGTGTGTTGGCCGCCATCGAGGAGCTCGGCTATCGGCCGAACGTGCTGGCCCGGCAGCTCGTCCAGCGACGGACCAGCATCCTTGGTGTGGTCGTCGGAGACCTCGCCAACCCTTTCTTCGCCGAGATGGCCAAGTCGGTCGAGCGCCACGCCGCCGCGCGCGGTTACACAGCCATGTTCTGCAACACGGAGGGTGAGAGCGAAAGCGAGCTTGCGGGCGTGGACACGCTGCTTGAGCATCGAGTCGCCGGCATCGTATTCCTCGCCTTCTCGGGCGACTCGCGGACGATGCAGAAGGTGCTGCATCACCAGGTGCCCGTCGTGTTCGTCAGCTGCAGCGCGGATTGGGGCGACGTTGTGTCTGTGGACGACTCTCGTGGAGGCCACCTGGGCACCGGGCACCTGATCGAGGCGGGCCACAAGCGCATCGCATACCTCTCCATCCCCGAGCTTGAGGACCAATCGGACCGGGCCCGATGCGAGGGCTATCGTCACGCTTTGAAGGACGGCGGGCTCGGCCCGCCGATGCTCATCAGCTGGTCGCCACCCGCCGACCGCGCACGGGTCGACGGCGTCGACCGGCCCCTGGTCGACGCCTTCACCGGCCCAGACCGCGCGACTGCGGTGTTTGCCTCGAACGACGTCGCGGCCATTGCGCTCCAGGAGTTCGCGGACAGGGTCAGCATTCGGGTCCCCGAGGACATCTCGATCGTCGGGTTCGACGACGTGCCCATGGCGGGCCTGGCCAGGATCGGCCTGACCACGGTGGCCCAGCCCCGCGATGAGCTCGCACGGCGCGGAATCGCCAGCGTGGCGGACCGGATCGAGCGCAGCGTGTTCGGACCCCCGCGCACGACCCTGGTCGATGTGAGCCTCGTGATTCGACGTTCGACCGCGCACCCGGCGGCAGGTCCGAACCGTCCTCGGCCCAGGGGGACTTGACGGCTCGGCCGAGCGACTAGAGAATTACGGAACGTTCCAATGGAACGCTCCAAACGTCTACGGGGCTGCGCATAGGAGGTGAGCATGGCGCTCGCAGGGACTCTTGGTCCGAGGCTTGACCGGGAAGGGTTCCGGTGGTCGAGCCTCCTCATGCTCGGTCCCGGCATAGCGCTGCTGCTCGTCCTCTTCGTCGGCCCCGTGCTCTACGCCTTCTACATCGGCTTCACGAACCTGGCCCTGGTCGGCTCCCGGTCCCGCGACTACTCGTTCACCGGGCTCGAGAACCTGACCCGAATGTTCGGCGACTACGTCTTCATCAAGTCCTCGTGGCTGACCCTCGTGTTCGTGGTCGGCTCGGCGATCGTCGGCCAGTCGGTGCTGGGCATGCTGCTAGCGATCCTGCTCCGCAACGCGCTCGTGCCGATTCGGGCCGTCGTCGGGTCGATCGTCATCGTCGCCTGGGTGCTGCCGGAGATCACCGTCGCGCTCATCTGGTATGCGTTCTCGCAAGCCGGCGGAACTCTTTCCATCCTGCTCGGGCACACCAGCACGGACTTTCTCGTCCTGGTTCCGATGCTGATCGTGTCGGTGGCGAACCTGTGGCGCAACGTCGCCTTTTCGATGCTCGTCTTCTCGGCAGGCTTGCGGAATCTGCCGTCCGAGGTGCTCGAGGCGGCCGAGGTCGAGGGCGCCTCCGTGTGGAGGCGATACTGGCTGGTCACTCTTCCGCTGCTGAAGCCCACGATCGTGACGAACCTCCTGCTGGTGACAATCCTCAACCTCTCGGAGTTCACCCTCATCTACGCAATGACGCAGGGCGGTCCGGGGATCGAGACGACGACGCTTCCGATCTACGTCTATCAGGAGGCCTTCGTCTTTCACCAGCTGGGATACGGCACCGCCATCTCCCTCGTGCTGGTGTTGATCGGCGCCGTCTTCTCGCTCCTGTTCGTGCGCGCATCGAGGAGCCAGGTGTGAGCACGGTGCAAGCGCGACCACTGGCCAGGAACGAGCTCATCGTCGTCCCCTACCGCAGAGTTTCGACAGCCGCGATGGCCACCAATGTCGTGCTCATTCTGCTCGGCCTCTTCTTCCTCCTGCCGATGCTCTGGATGATCTTCGCCTCGATCGACTCGAATCCGGACTGGGCGATCAAGATCCCATCGCCAACGTTTGCCAACTTCGCCGACGTGCTCGGCCGCGCCGACGCGATCAGCTCGTTCCGAAGCAGCCTGATCCTGGCAGGCACAACGACGCTTCTTACGACCGTGCTGTCCCTGCTGACCGCCTATCCGCTGTCACGCATGCACATCCCGTTCAAGCGGTCGTTCATGCTCGTCATCCTCTTCGCGGCGGGGCTTCCTGTCTCGATGCTCGTGGTGCCCGTCTATCAGATGTACGTCTATCTCGGCTGGCTCGACTCGCTGTACACGACGGCGCTGTTCCTCGCCGCCAGCTCACTGCCCTTCGCGATCTGGCTGATGAAGAACTTCATCGACGCCGTACCCGTCGAGCTGGAGCAGGCGGCTGCCATCGATGGTGCGAGCACGTTTCGGATCCTGCGCGAGGTGGTTCTGCCTCTAACCGTGCCAGGCATCGCGGTCACCGCTATCTACACCTTCATCAACGCGTGGGGCGCCTTCATCATCCCGTTCGTCCTGACCTACAGCCCGGAGAACCAACCGGGCCCGGTCGAGATCTACAACTTCATGGGCTCGCACGGCCTGTTCAAATTCGGCGACCTCGCCGTTTTCTCTCTGCTGTTCTCGGTGCCCGTGATCGTGCTGTATCTGTTCATGTCGCGCTACTTCAGCGGCGCTTTCAACTTCGGCGGCGCGGTGAAGTAGGTGCTGACCGGAATTCGCTTCGA
>DATKFA010000131.1:0-4855 GCA_035511715.1 Candidatus Acidiferrum sp.
CGAAGGCAGACCTCGAGCAGCTCCGCGTCGCCCCGGCCGGCCAGCGCGTCGAGCGCCTCCTGGACCTCGAGGGCGTTCCCGACCGACAGGCCCAGCGGATTGTCCATCGCGGTCACCAGCGCCACCGTGCGCCGCCCGGCGCCCTCGCCAAGGGTCACCATCTCGCGCGCCAGCTCTTCGGCCGACGCGACGTCCGGCATGAAGGCGCCGCGGCCGAACTTGACGTCGAGGACGATGGCATCGGCGCCGGCGGCGATCTTCTTCGACATCACGCTCGAAGCGATGAGCGGGATGGAGGGTACGGTCGCGGTCACGTCGCGCAGCGCGTACAGCGCCTTGTCCGCCGGGACCATGCGCGGTGACTGCCCGGCCACGGCGATGCCCACCTCGCGCACCTGCTTGATGAATCGCTCGGGCGCCAGCTCGACCGTCAGCCCAGGCACCGACTCGAGCTTGTCGAGGGTGCCACCGCTGTGCGCAAGTCCCCGCCCGCTGAGCTTGGGCACCTTGACGCCGCACGCGGCGGCGAGGGGAGCAGCGACCAGCGTGACCTTGTCGCCTACGCCGCCCGTCGAGTGCTTGTCGACCTTGATCCCCGGGATCGAGCTGAGGTCCAGCACCTCGCCGCTCGCGATCATCGCCTGGGTCAGCGCCAGCGTCTCGGCGGCCGTCATCCCCCGGATGCACACCGCCATCAGCCACGCGGCCACCTGGTAGTCCGGGATGGAGCCGCCCACGAATCCATCGATGAGGAACTGGATCTCCTCGGGCGAGTGCTCGCCACCGTCGCGTTTGCGCCCGATCACCTCGAGGGCGTTCACGTGGCTCATTTTCGCGCCCAAAACTGTCAGAAATTGCGGGTGTACAATCCGCCCCGACCGAGCGAATCCGGGCCGGGTGCCTTGTCCGGGCCTTTCAGCTGTAAAAGGGAGAGCAAAGAGGATGGGTCATATGCGCCTTCGGGTCCTGGGTGTGGTGGCCGCTGCGCTGATGCTTGCGGTCGCCTGTGGCAGCAGCTCCAGCGGTGGAAACACAAAGCAGGTCAAGGTCGGCCTGGTGACCGACACCGGCGGCCTGAACGACAAATCGTTCAACCACCTCGCCTACGTCGGCCTGCAGAGCGCGATCTCAAAGCTGGGCATCAAGGGCGACGTGATCGAGTCGAAAAGCGGCGACGACTACGTCCCCAACCTGACCAACTTTGCGCAGAAGGGCTATGACCTCGTCATCGGCAACGGATTCCTCATGCAGCCCGCCATCGGCACGGTGGCCGGGCAGTTCCCGAACATCAAGTTCGCGATCGTCGACGGGGCCGGAACTGACGCCAAGTTCAACGACCTCAAACAGACGAACGTGATGGATCTGTTCTTCAAAGAGCAGGAGTCCGGCGCGCTCGTCGGCGCCATCGCTGGGCTGCTGGAGAAGCAGAGCAAGGCGCCCAAGAACACCCACGTCATCAGCGCGGTGGGCGGCGTGAAGATCCCGCCGGTCGACCACTACCTCGCCGGCTACCAGTGGGCCGCGAAGATATACGACCCGTCCATCAAGGTCCTGATCGGCTACTCCAACGACTTCAACGCCACCGACAAGTGCAAGGCCGTCGCCAACACCCAGATCGGCCAGGGCTCTGAGTTCGTGTTCCAGGTCGCCGGCGGATGCGGCGTCGGTGCTCTGCAGGCCGCGGGCCAGGCGCACGTCTACAGCTTCGGAGTCGACGCGGACCAGAAGGACGCCGACCCGTCGGTCATCGCCAGCGCTTTGAAGAAGGTCGACGTGGCCGTCTACGACGCCATCAAGAGCGTGGTCGACGGAAAGTTCACCGGCGGCGCGAACCGCTTCAGCCTCGCCAACGACGCCACCGGCTATCAGGTCGACAACTTCAGCCTCCCCGCCGACATCAAGACGGAGGTCGACAACCTGGCAGCGGCGATGAAGTCCGGTTCCAAGACGCCTCCGGACGTCGTTTCCTAATAGCCGACGCGAAGGGGGCGGGCCAAAAATCCCGCCCCCGCCTCGGAATGCTGCCTAGGTTCAGCGGCCTGGCGGTTCCGCTTGGCTCGGTCCTGTTCGCCTTCGTCGCCGGCGGTCTCATCGTCCTCATCAGCGGCGCGAACCCCATCGACGCGTACCAGGGACTGCTGTGCGGGGTCGGTCTCTTGTGCGCGGGCGGCGAGAACCCGGCGCTGGAGCTTTCGACCACGATCGTTTTTCTCACGCCGCTGATCACGGCGGGCGTCGCGGTCGCGATTCCATTTCGCGCCGGCCTGTTCAACATCGGAGCGGAGGGACAGCTGCTGGTCGGGACGGTCGCCTGCCTGGTCGTCGGCATAACGCTGAGCTCGCTGCCGGGCATCGTGCTGGTTCCACTCGAGCTGCTCGCCGGCATGGCGGCCGGGGCAGCGTGGGCCGGCATCGCCGGAGTGCTCAAGGCCACCGTCGGCGCGCACGAGGTCGTGACCACGATCATGCTCAACTACGTCGCCCAGTGGCTGGTGCGCTACCTCATCATCGGCGGCCCGCTGCAGGCGCCGGGCGCGTTCTCGGCCTCATCGCCGATCTCGGTCAACGGCAGGCTCCCGACCTTCTTTCCGGCGAGCAACTCACTGATCGTCTTCGGCCTTCCTTCGAGCGTGTACCGCGTGCACACCGGCCTGATCATCGCCCTGGTTGCGGCCGCGGTGTTCGCCTTCCTTCTCTGGAGGACGTCGCTGGGATATGAGATCCGCGCCGTCGGACAGAGCCAGAAGGCCGCGCGCTACGCCGGAGTGAGCGTGCCCCGCACGATCATCGTGACGATGCTGATCGCCGGGGCCTTCGCGGGCCTGGCGGGCGCGATTCAGATCGCCGGGGTCGACAAGCAGCTCACCGACAAATATTTCAACGACACGACGGGTTTCGACGCGATCGCCGTGGCCCTGCTGGGACTCGGGAGCGCGGTCGGAATCGTGCTCGCAGCGCTTCTGTTCGGCGCCCTGCACGCGGGCGGCGCGGTCATGCAGAGCGATGCCGGACTGTCTTCCAACCTGGTGCTCGTTCTCCAGGCGCTGATCCTCTTCAGCATCGCGGGCAACTTCGTCGGCCAGATCAGCCGGCTGATCCCGGGCCTGCGGCCTCCGCCGACGCTGCCCAGCGAGCTTCCACCCGCGGCGCCCCTGATGACCGAGGCGGCGGCCCCACCCCCCGAGACGGCATGAGCGCCCTCGGAGACATAGGCCACCTCCTTCTGACCGCCAACCTGTGGCAGGCGACGCTCGCCGCCGCCGTGCTGTTCCTACTTCCGGCGCTCGGCGGCGTGACATCGGAGCGGAGCGGCGTCGTCAACATCGCGATGGAAGGCATGATGCTGACCGGCGCCTTCTTCGCCGTCGTCGCCGACCTCAAGCTGCACAACCCGTGGCTCGCCACCCTGGTGGCGATGGTCGCCGGTGGGTTGATGGCGTTGATCCACGCGGTGGTCTCCATCCGATTCCGGGCCGACCAGATCGTCAGCGGCATCGCGATCAACATCTTTGCCGCCGGATTGACCGTCTTCCTCGTCAACCGGATCTACGGCGTCCAGGACGTGGGACACGTCGTGAACAGCGAGCTGCTGCCGAACATCAACATCCCGGTGCTCGACCAGATCCCGTTCCTCGGCCAGGTCCTGTTCCAGCAGAACGTGATCGTCTACGTGGCCCTGGTCCTTCTCGTCCTGACGCATGTCGTGCTGTTCAGGACCCGCCTGGGTTTGCGCATCCGGGCTGTCGGTGAGCATCCGCAGGCCGCCGACACCGCGGGCATCAACGTGTTCCGATTGCGGTACGGGTCGGTGCTCGTGAGCGGTGTTCTCTCCGGGCTCGCCGGCGCCTACCTTGCGATCGGGATCGCGAACACGTTCGTCCCGAACATGACGGACGGGCGGGGCTACATCGCGCTCGCGGCGATGATCTTCGGCAAGTGGACGCCCTTCGGCGCGTTCATCGCGTGCCTGATCTTCGGTCTGGGCGAAGCCATTTACGCCAACAACTCGTTCATACACATCTCGGCGTACCTGCTGAGCATGCTGCCCTACATCATCACGCTCGTCGTGCTCGCCGGCGTCGTGGGCCGCAGCACGCCGCCGGCCGCCGACGGCCTGCCCTATATCCCAGGCTCCGAGTGAAGACTGCGTGAACGACACTTCGACCTTCGCCGTGGACATGCGGGGCATAACCAAGCAGTTTCCCGGCGTGCTCGCCAACAACCACGTCGACTTCAGCGTCCGGCAGGGCGAGATCCACGCGCTCGTCGGCGAGAACGGCGCGGGCAAAAGCACGCTGATGAACGAGCTCTACGGCCTGGTCCATCCGGACTCGGGCGAGATCTTCGTCAACGGCAAGCAGGTTCAAATCACAGGCCCGCGCGACGCGATCGCCCTCGGCATCGGCATGGTGCACCAGCACTTCATGCTGATCCCGGTGTTCTCGGTCGGCGAGAACATAATGCTCGGCCGCGAGCCGGTGACAGGGCCGGACTTCTTCGATCGCACCCGCGCGCGGACCGAGATCGCGGCCCTGACCAAGCGCTACGGGCTCGCGCTCGACGCGGACGCGCGCATGGGCGATCTGCCGGTCGGCCTGCAGCAGCGGGCGGAGATCGTGAAGGTGCTGTACCGCGGCGCGAGCATCCTCATCCTCGACGAGCCCACCGGCGTGCTCACGCCGCAGGAGAGCCACGAGCTTTTCGGGGTCCTGCGCGACCTCGTGAAGTCGGGCAAGACGATCATCTTCATCAGCCACAAGTTGAAAGAGGTGCTCGACATCTCAGACCGCATCACTGTCATGCGGCGCGGCAAGGTGGTCGGGCACCTGATCACCAAGGACACCAACGAGGAGGA
>DATKFA010000132.1:0-7156 GCA_035511715.1 Candidatus Acidiferrum sp.
GCCCTCAAGCTGATCTAGCCGGCTGCGTTCTAGCTCGAAGCTGCGCTCGGAGAAGCGACCGGCGTCGGCGACGCGGATGCCGAGGACCCCGACTTGCGCTCGGCGTGCCTGTTCGCAGCCGGCCCAAGCAGGTCGAGGTCGTACTCTGCCTGGACCTTCTGACCCTGCACGTCGCGCACCGAACTCATCACGACCAGGCGGTACCGCGCACCAGCCTTCAGATCGAGGCCGCTGATCGTGACCATCTTGCTGGAGTAGGTCACGGTGGCGTCGAGCGGATTGCCCCTCGCGTCGACCACGCTCACGCCACCGTTCACGGTCGCCGGGTCCAGGTCGCTGTCGAACGTGACCTGGATGGTGCTCGCGGTCACGTCCACGCTGACCACCTCGGGGCCTTTGCCCAGGTCTCGCTGCGCACCTGCGGTCGCCTGGTCGACAAGGAACTGCTTAGAGCTCGAATCCCGAACCACCGTCAGCGTCTCTTCGACGCCGCTCACGTCCTTCTTGCCATGGGTGAGAACCAGACGCACCACAAAGCGCACGGTGTCCGGCTGCGAGCCGACCGCCTCTTCAGTCAGGAGGTAGTAGCGCGTGAAGTGCGGATCGCCGGTGATGACAAGGTTGAGCTTGCCCGGTGCGTACGCCTTCTTGCCGTTGTCGTCGAGGTACGCGGCCGCGTCCACGGGCTTGTCGCCCAGTCGCGCGTCCATGAACTTCTTGACCACGGTCGTCGCCTCGTCGACGATGGTCGGCTCTGGTGGAAGAGCCGGGGCCGTCGCGACCCACAGCGAGTCGCCGCGGACGAACGCGAAGCTGCTGCCGTCCGGCGCCCAGGCAGGTGAGCGATAGGTGCCATTGGAAACCCGCGTGAGGTTGGAGCCGTCGGGCCTGACCTCATAGACGGTCGTGTCGCCGCCGAGGAGGATGGCGTCGGCGCTGGACCAGCTGGCCTGTGCCACCGGCAGCGTCCACTGGGTCGCGCCCTGCAAATCCGCGATCACGAGGTGGTCGGCCGACGCGTACATGAGCTGCGTCGCATCAGGCGACCAGCCCGCGAAAGTGTCGTGGGCCGCGCCGACCGACGTGCTCTTGCCGCTCGAGACGTCGAGGATGAACAGGGAGCCGCTCTGGCCGTAGATCGCGTGCCCGCCGTCGGGCGCGATCGAGATGAGCGTGACGGCGCCGGTCGTGGGCAGCGGGGCAAGCTGCGTCGGCCCGCCGCCTGTCTGCTCGTAGATGCCGTCGCTCTGACCCCAGACGACCCTGGCGCCGGCCCAGCCGACCAGCGTCGGAGGCGCCGCGGGGGCGATCTCATCGGTCTTGCCCGAGGCGAAGGTCAAGATCTCGATCTTGCCGCTCAGGATGTAGGCGAGGCGGTCGCCGGCCGGTGAGATGGAGGGAGCCGACGCTCCGCTCGGCGCGACCACCGTGGCGGTGCCGTTCTTGATCGAGACAACCTGCAGCGCGCCCTTGCCGTCGACGAAATACACGGACTGCGAATCCGCCGACCACTGGAGGGCGAGGCTCGAAGCGCCGCTCATGGATGCAATCTGCTTTTCGCCCAGCGGGTTGGCCGGGGTCGGCCGCGGGGTTGGGGACGGTTGCGGGCTCGCGGCCGGGGGCTGGGTCACAAACGTGATCGTCTGCGGAGAGGCCAGCTTCTGGTCGCCGGCGGTCTTTGCGCCCGGACCGATCGTCACCTGGTACTGCGTGTTCGGGGCGAGGTTGCCGCTGACCGGTGTCACCTGGAGCGTCACGCTCTTTGCGTCCCACGCGTAGACGACGCTTGTCGCGGGCGTGATCTGGACCGCGGCCTCGGTCGACTGGTGGTCCATCGGCTGGTTGAAGGACACGAGGATCGGCTGGGCCAGCGCGACGTTGTTCTTCCCGTCGATGTTGCTGGCCACCACGGGAGGACCGAGGGTTCCGTTCTGCTGCGTGCTGGTCCAGACGGCGACCGCGGCGATCAAAAGGACGCCCGCAACTGCGCCCGCCCAGGCGATCCCCGGCGGCGCGAACGCGCGCCGGAACCAGCTGCGCCGGCCCTCGGCCATCGACCACGCCTCCTGCATCAGCTGGCGGCGAAGGCCCGTGCGGAACGCCTCGTCGAGCGGAGGCTCCGGCGTTCGCGCGGTCCCGAGCAGGGACGCGACGCGCCGAAGGTCGGCGTCCTGCAGGACGTCGTCCAGCTCGGGGTCGTGGTACGCGTTCATTCCACCGGCCTCAGCGCGGACGCCTCGTCTCGGAGACGCGTCACGCCGCGGTGGATCAGCAGCTTCACGGCGCCGGGCGACTTGCCCATGGCGACCGCGATGTCCTCGATCTTCATGTCTTCCTGGAACTTGAGCAGGAGCGCCGTGCGCTGCTGGTGGGGCAGCGCCTCGACCAGCGCCCAGATCCGGCGGACCTCGTCCCGGTGCGCAGCCAGGTCTTCGAGCGCCGGCCCCGCGACCGACAGGTCGTGGAAGTCGTCAAGGGTCTGGGTCGGGCGCAGGGTGCGGTAGCGGTCTGCGATCGCGTTGACCGCGATCTGGTACAGCCAGGCAGCAAACGGCCGCCCCGTGTCCTGATAGCGGGGCATGGCCTTCAGAGCTTTCATGAAGACTTCTGAAGTGACGTCCTCGGCCGCGGTTTGCTCCCTCACTCTTGAATAAACGAATCGGTAGATCTGCTGAAAATGCCGGTCGTAGAGCGCCCCGAAAAGACGAGGATCCCGCTGGGCCCGCTCGACGAGCTCTCTCTCCTCGTCCCGCGCCGGGTCGCTCACCGGCCGTTCAGCCTGTGCCGACTCAAACGGGGAGCCCGCGAACGAAGTTACGAGTGGAGATCACGTGCAGCCCTCGATTATCAAGCCAGTCGCTTAAGGCTCGGCCCGGAGCACTGTGGCGCACGACATCTTGTGCCTCGCCGCGGCGCCATAACTAGATCTGGTCCGCCGGTGGCCGATATAATTTCGGGCGTCCCTTGATCGAGCGGTACGCGCCGCCCGCCATACGAGCGGTCTGGTCTGACCAGCACAAATTCGAGCTGTGGCTCCGGATCGAGGTCCTGGCCTGCGAGGCCTGGGCGTCTATCGGACGCATCCCCGAGTCCGCTCTTCCCAAGATTCGCAAGGGCACGTTCGACGCAACGAAGATCGCCGAGGTCGAGTCACGCGTCGGCCACGACGTGATCGCGTTCCTGACCGTGCTGAACGAGTCGATCGGGCAGCCCGAGGCGCGCTACGTCCACCTCGGCATGACAAGCCAGGACCTCAACGACACGGGGATGGCCGTGCAGATGGTCGAATCGGCGGCGATCATTCAGCGCGACCTCGGCCTGGTGCGCGAGGCGGCGGCCGACCTGGCGATCCGGCATCGCCGGACCCTCATGGCCGGGCGGACGCACGGCATCGTGGCCGAGCCCATCACGTTCGGCTTCAAGGTCGCGGGGTGGGTGGCCGAGCTCGACCGCTCGATCGCGCGGCTGACGCGGGCCACCGAGGAGTCCGGGGTGGGTCGCGTGAGCGGCGCGGTCGGGACGCACGCGACCATCGACCCGCGGGTCGAAGAACACGTTTGCAAGGAGCTTGGTCTCGCGGTCGACCCGGTGTCGACGCAGGTCGTCGCGCGGGATCGGCATTCCGGCTTCATGGCGGCCCTCGCCATCGCGGCCGGCACGCTGGAGCGAATCGCGACCGAGATCAGGCACCTGCAGCGCAGCGAGGTCGGGGAGGCTTTTGAGCCGTTTGGCAAAGAGCAGAAGGGAAGCTCCGCGATGCCCCACAAGCGAAACCCCGTGCTGACCGAGCGCGTGTGCGGGCTTGCGCGGGTCGTGCGCGGACAACTCGTGACGGCCATGGAGAACACCGCGCTGTGGCACGAACGCGACATCAGCCACTCGTCGGCCGAGCGCATCATCTTTCCCGACGCGTGCGCCGCCCTCGACTACATGGCGCTGGAGATGGACAAGGTGCTGCGAGGACTCGAGCTGCGTCCGGAGCGTATGCTCGCCAACCTGCAGTTTGCCGGCGGGGTCGTCTTCTCGCAGCGGGTGCTGCTGGCCCTCGTGGAAAGCGGGATGTCTCGCGAGGATGCCTATGTCATCGTGCAGAGGGCGGCGATGCAGGCCATGGAGCCGGGCGCGCCGGGCTTCCGTGAGCTGCTGGAAAAGAACGAAGACGTGGTGCGGCGTATCGGGTCGATGCTGGAGACCGTTTTCGATCCGTGGGCCGGCCTCGAACACACGGACCTCGCGTATGAAAGGTTGGGATTGGGAGTAGCCTCGAATTGATCGCCGGACCTCCACTGAACGAAACGACCCTGCCGCTCAAGCTCTTCGCGCGCGGCAAGGTCCGCGACACGTACGAGCTCGACGACAAGAGGCTGCTCATGGTCGCGACCGACCGCATCTCCGCCTTCGACCAGGTCCTGCCCAACGGCATCCCCGACCGCGGCAAGGTCCTGACGCAGCTGTCGATCTTCTGGTTCTCCCAGACCGACACGTTTCAGCCCAACCACCTCGTCTCGGGCATGGTCCCCGACCTGCCCGCATCGTTGAGGGAATTTCGAGACACGCTCGCGGGCCGTTTCATGATCGTCCGCAAGGCCAAGCGCATCGACTACGAATGCGTTGTGCGCGGCTATCTTGCGGGCAGCGCCTGGAAGGAGTACCAGGAATCGCAGAGCCTGGCGGGCGAGAAGATGCCGCCCGGGCTGAGCCAGAGCCAGCAGCTGGCCGCGCCGATGTTCTCCCCGGCGACGAAAGCCGAAACGGGCCACGACGAGAACATCACATTCGACCAGATGAGCAAAGACATCGGTGAGGAGCTGGCCGGCAAGCTGCGCGAGGCCAGCCTCGCGCTTTACAAGTACGCGGCCGAGTTCTCGGCGCGGCGCGGCCTGATCCTCGCCGACACCAAGTTCGAGTTCGGCCTGGTAGGAGACGACCTGATCCTCATCGACGAGGCACTGACGCCGGACAGCTCTCGTTACTGGGACGCGGCCACGTACGCACCGGGCACGTCGCCCGAGTCTTATGACAAGCAGTTCGTGCGCGATTGGCTGTCGCGGTCAGGATGGGACAAGGAGTCGGACCCGCCGCGGCTGCCCGAGGACGTCGTGGCGCAAACGCGATTGCGCTACCTGACCGCCTATCAACGCATCGTCGGCAAGCCGCTGTTCCCGCCCAAGTCGAGGGTCGACCGTTGACCAAGAGCACGTTTGGCGTCAAAGGCGCTGAATTTCCCATCGCAACGGCACGTTTGGCGTCAAAACGCCGCAATCGCGGGCCGCACGAGTGATCGCGATTGTCATCGTCACCCCCAAGCCGGTGGTCAACGATCCGCAAGGCGTCACGGTGAGGCAGGGTCTTGCCTCGCTTGGCTTCACCGAGGTGTCCGACGTTCGGGTCGGCAAGTACATCGAGCTGAAGCTGGACGGCTCGAGCGAGCACGAGGCGCGCACCCGGGTCGAGGAGATGTGCCGCCAGCTGCTCGCGAACCATGTCATCGAGGATTTCCGTTTCGACATAGTGAGAGACGGCAAGCGGTGAAGTTTGGAGTCGTGGTGTTCGCACCCCACGAAATCTGCGATTTCGCGGGGACCCCGCGTCGACTTCGAGATCGGACAATGCTATGAAGTTCGGTGTCGTGGTGTTCCCTGGCACGTGGTCCGACCGCGACTGCGGCTGGGTCATCGACCAGATTCTCGGCGCTGAGCTGACGTACCTCTGGCACAAGGACGCAGATCTCAAGGGCTGCGATTGCGTGGTCCTGCCAGGTGGATTCGCGTACGGCGACTACCTGCGCACGGGCGCAATCGCCCGCTTCGCCCCGGTGATGGAGCAGATCGGTGAGTTTGCCGACCGCGGCGGGCTGGTCTGGGGCATCTGCAATGGGTTCCAGGTGCTCTGTGAGGCGGGACTGCTGCCCGGCGCCTTGATCCGCAACTCCTCGCTCGAGTTTCGCTGCGAGTGGACGAACCTGCTCGTCGAACGCACCGACCTGCCCTTCACCAATCGATGCGAGGAGCGCGAGGTCCTGCGGATTCCGATCTCGCACGGCGAAGGGAGCTACTTCGCGGACCCCGCGACGCTGTCACGTCTCGAGCAGCGCGGCCAGGTCCTGTTTCGCTACTGCGATGCCAACGGCCGGGTTGTGCCAGGCGCGAACCCGAACGGGTCCCTCCACAACATCGCCGGCATCGTCAACCCGCGCGGCAACGTGCTGGGCATGATGCCGCACCCGGAAAGATGCAGCGAAGCAGAGCTCGGTGGGACCGACGGTTTGAAGCTGTTCAAGTCGGTGGCAGAAAGCGCGATGAAGGTGCTCGTGTCTTGAGCATCAAGTCTGTGGACGAGAGAAGACTTCGCGAAGTCGCTCTCACCCCAGATGAGTATCGGGTCATCGTCGAGGAGCTGAAGCGGGCCCCCAACGAGGTCGAGCTCGGGATGGTGGGCGTGCTGTGGTCGGAGCACTGCTCCTACAAGAGCTCCAAGGCATTGCTCCGCCGCTTGCCCTCGACGGGTCCACGAGTCGTGCAGGGTCCGGGCGAGAACGCAGGCGCGGTCGAGATCGGCGAGGGCTGGGCGGCCGTTTTCAAGATCGAGTCGCACAACCACCCGTCTGCCATCGAGCCGTACCAGGGCGCGGCGACCGGCGTGGGCGGGATCATCCGCGACGTCATCGCGATGGGCGCGCGCCCGATCGCCTTGCTCGACTCCCTGCGCTTTGGGCCGCTGCCCGAATCGGCGCGACACTACGACGGGGTCGTCGCCGGCGTCGGCGGCTACGGCAACTGCATGGGCATCCCGACCGTCGGCGGTGAGGTCTACTTCGAGGACTGCTACGCGGCCAACCCACTCGTCAATGCCATGTGCATCGGCCTCGTGCGCACCGACCAGCTGATGCGCGCCCGGGCCGAAGGGACCGGGAACAGCCTCATGCTCGTCGGCGCCGACACCGGCCGCGACGGAATCCACGGCGCGTCGTTTGCGTCGGTAGAGCTCGACGACAAGAGCTCGGAACGCAGACCCGCCGTGCAGGTGGGCAATCCCTTCCTCGAGAAGTGCCTGCTGGAGGCTTGCATGGACCTGGGGCACACCGATGCGGTGGTGGCTCTCCAGGACCTCGGTGCGGCCGGACTCACCTCCGCGGTCGCTGAGTGCGCGGGGCGCG
>DATKFA010000133.1:0-2195 GCA_035511715.1 Candidatus Acidiferrum sp.
GCACCGAGATGGCGTAGCTGTTGTTCTCGCAGACGAATACCACCGGCAGGCGGTGCACGGCGGCAAAGTTCACGCCCTCGTGGAATTCGCCCTGGCTGGTCGCGCCGTCGCCGAAGGTGCACAGGACGACGACGTCCTGACGTTGCAGCTTGGCCGCGTATGCGATTCCTGCCGCCTTGGGGATCCAGCTCGCGACGACCTGCGAGACCGGCGCGATCTTGAGCTTGTGGTAGCTGTAGCAGCCCCCGGGGATGTTCCGGCCGGCGGACAACGGGTCGCCCGCCTTGGCGAACACGGCGAGCATCCACTCCCGCATCGTCAGTCCCCGCACGATCGCGTTGGCGAGGCCGCGGTAGTGGGGCACCAGCCAGTCGTCGGGACCGATCGCGGCCGTCGACGCGACCTGGATCCCCTCATGTCCGCGGCTCGATCCGACGAACGGCGCGCGGCCCTGCTTGACCAGGATGTGCATGCGATCGTCGAGAGCCTTGGCCATGCACATCCACCGATGCAGCTGCAGGTACTCCTGCTTGTTCGCCGTTTCCGGACGGGTCGTCGTCGCCACCTAGGCCGCCACTACAGAAGTGCCCGGGCGATGTCCGCGACTTCCTCCGCCGTCAGTCCCATGCGGTTCAGGTGATCGTAGTACTGGCGGTGGAATTCTGAGAAATCGCTGCGCTCGGCTCGTTCCTCGCGCAGCCGCTTGACCTCGCTGAGGACCTTCGCAACCAGATCGGGCTCGGGCCTGATGCCCGCGTCGCGGAGCGCGTGCTCGATGACGAGCGCGCCTGAATGCTTGCCGTAGACGTACCTGACCTCCGCCCCCAGGTCGGACGGTGGAATGAACTGATAGATCGCGGGATGGATCAGCATCCCGGCGGTGTGGATCCCAGACTCGTGGCTGAAGACGTTGAGCCCGATGCCCGGCTCGGTCGGCTGCACGGGCACGCCGCTGATTCGTTCGAGATACCGCGCCAGGGCGCGCAGCTTTTCGTACTTGAAGCGCGGGATCTCGATACCGAAGAGGTAGCGCAGCTGCAGGAGCACCTGGTGCATCGGCGCGTTGCCGGTGCGCTCGCCGATGCCGTTAACGCTGGTCGTGAAGACCTCCGCCCCGCTCCCCAGCGCCACGACGGTGTTCCACGCGCCGAGGCCGAGGTCGTTGTGAAAGTGCACGACGAGCGGTGCGTCGGGCGCCGCGGCCTTGATCGCGGGGATGTACTCGCGCACCGCGAACGGCGAGTAGCAGCCGACCGTGTCCGGCGTCGACGGCCGCGTCCCGCCTGCCTTCAGTCCCTGGCGATGGAGCTCAGCGATGTAGTCGACGTCGGCGCGGCTGCCGTCCTCGCCGCCAAACTCGATCGACGTCGCTCCCTGCTGTCGGGCGTAGGCGATCGCCTCGCACATCATGCGGAGGTTGGCCTCGCGGTAGTAGGAGACAGGAAGCTCGAGCCATTCCGACTCCGGGATGCCGTCGCGGTGGAGCAGCGTCTTGCCGAGCTTGTACTTGACGTGCAGGTCGGATGCCGACGTGAAGATGAAGTACGTCACCTCGTCGCGCTTGTAGCCAAGGTCGTCGATGACGCGCATCGTCGCGTCGATGTCGCCTTTGGTCGACCGCATCATGCAGACAACCTCGAGGTCCTCGCGGATCTCCCCCTTCTTGCGGCCGTTGAGGACGAGTCGAAGCGTCTCGCGCTCGCCTTCAGACACCGATGGGAAACCCACGTCCATCACGTGCACGCCGATGTCGGACAGCGTGCGCGCGAGCTCGTATTTGTTCGATGGGGTGATGGCGACGCCGGGCATCTGCTCGCCGTCGCGGAGCGTGTCGTCGTAGACGCGGATCTTGTCCGCCGGCGGGAACTCAAGATCGTGCGCGAAGCGCTTGGGGTCGCGGGCCAGCTCTTCGAGCGGCTCCTGCAGCTCTACCGGTCGGCGCTCATCCACTCGCTGCCGGCGTCTTGCGCCGCCGCTCTTCGAGCTGCTTACGCACCCAGGGCACCAGGCCGCCCATACGCAGCAGCTCATTCATGAAAGGCGGGAACGCGTCGCTGCGATATTCGTTGCTTTTGCTGAAGTTGCGGATGATGCCCTGCTCGAGGTCGACCTCGAGCTCGTCCCCCTCCTCGATCGCCTCCGACGCTTCGGGCGATTGAAGGATCGGGTAGCCCATGTTGATCGCGTTGCGGAAG
>DATKFA010000134.1:0-2864 GCA_035511715.1 Candidatus Acidiferrum sp.
CGCCCTCTCGCCCGACCTCGAGAGAGCCGCCGTCGACTCGACCACCCAGCTCATCGCCTCCCGCGGGCCGGGGCGCCTCTCCAACGGTTTCCCACCCTCAGTCCTGCGCACCGACCAGGAGGGCGCGATCACCGTGCCGCTGTAACCGCTCCGGTGCGACCGTGGCTACGATGAGGGGCTTGCCCCGGAACGCGAATCGTCTGTCCACCGCGCTGCTGCTTCACGGCGACGAGCGGTTCCTCGTCGACGAACGCAGTCGCGCGACGCTAGACGAGTGGCGTCAGGGACTCGTGTCCGACTTCGGCTTCGAGACACTCGAAGGCGCGGGCCTCACCACCGCTCGGCTGCAGGACGCGATCCTCCAGGCGCCTTTCCTGGACCCGCATCGCGTCGTTTTCGCGAGGATGGTCCCAGCCAATCGCAGCGAAGGGCTGGCGCCCGCCGTCCAGCAGATACCGCCGACGACGCGACTCCTCATCACGGTCGCGGGCCGTCTCGGCTCGGCCAACAAGCTCGCGAAGGCCGTCGCCGCGGCGGGCGGCGCGGTCGAAGAGAGCCAGCACCTCAAAGGCCGGGCTCTCACCGAATGGGCGGCGAAACGTGCGCAGGAAACGCACGGCCTAACCGCCGCCATCGCGGCGCAGGTCGTCCGTGTCTCGCCGCCCGACCTCAGCGTCATCGACTCCGAGCTGAAAAAGCTCGCCGCCTACAAAGCCTCAGGGGAGAAGCTCACGACCGAAGCCGTCAACGAGCTCCTCGCGGGCGGCCGCGAGGACGAGATCTTCCGGCTCACCGACAACCTGCTCCCGCGGCCCACCCCGCAGGCGCTCGAGATCGCGCGCAACCTCACGCGGTCAGGACTCCAGCCGACCTCGGTCGCCTACCGGATGGCGCGTCACTACGCGCTGGTGCTCGAGGTCAAGGCGCGGCAGGAGCGCGGTGAATCGCTCCAGCAGGTCCAGGGAGAAATGCGAGAGCATCGTTTCGTCGTCCAGAAGGCGTTCGACGCCGCGCAGACCGCAAACAGCGACCGCCTGGAGAAGGCGCTGCGCCAGATCCGCGACTACGAGTGGGAGGTCAAGTCAGGTCAGGTCGACGCCGACCTCGGCCTAGACGTGCTCCTGACGCGGCTCTAAGCCGACCTACTTCTTCTTCGGAGCAGCTGCCGGGGCCGCCTTACCGCCCCTGCGCGATGCGGTAGGCGCCGCAGCCGCAGCCGCCGGCGCCGCAGCCGCCAGCTTCGCCAGCTTCCGCGCAAGCCGCGACTTGCGCCGCGCCGCGTTGTTCGGGTGCAGGATCCGCTTCGAAGCGGCGCGATCCAGGGCGCGCAGCGCATCGCCAGTCGAAGACGCGCGCTCCTCAGCAGAAGGACCAGCCCCGGACCCGAGCGCCCGTCGCGCCTTCACGATCAGCGTCTTGACCTCCGACCGCACGGCGCGATTGCGCACGGTCCGGCGCGCACCCGCGCGTGCCTGCTTCTTTGCCGACGCAGTTCGCTTAGCCACGAAACAGCGATTATAGGGGCCAGTGGAGTTCGAGCTTGGCGGCCGGAGACCGCAGGTGGATCCGGACGCCTACATCGCACCAACCGCGGTCCTCATCGGCGACGTGCAAGTGGCGAAGGGCGCAAGCATCTGGTTCGGCGCCGTCCTGAGAGCGGATGAGGCCACGATCCGGATCGGCGAGGGCGCCAACGTCCAGGACAACGTCGTCATCCACTGCGCGAAAAACATGCCCACCGTCCTCGAGCCGAACGCGACCGTGGGCCACTCGGCGCAGCTCGAGGGTTGCGTCGTGGAGGAAGGCGCGTTGGTGGGAATGGGCGCGACGATGCTCCAGCGCAGCAGGCTCGGAAAAGGGTCGATGCTCGCCGCCGGCGCTGTCCTCCAGGAAGGCACGCACGTCCCCGCCGGGCACCTGGCCGCCGGCGTGCCCGCGGTCGTCAAGAAACAGCTCGGTGGCTCGTCGGACAACTGGGTCGGTACCTCCGCGCGCCACTACCAGGAGCGGGCGGTGAGGTATCGGGCGGAGCTCAAACCGATCACATCGCGTTGACCCTCGTGGTGCCCGCGCGCGCCAAGCTCAACCTCGACCTGCGCGTCCTCGGCCGGCGCGAAGATGGGTTTCACGAGCTGCACACGACGTTCCAGGCCATCGACCTCCACGACCTGATCGACGTCCAGCCCGCGACCCACACGCGGTACGAGGTCGAGGGCTTCGACCTGGACCCGCACGACAACTCCGTCGTCAAGGCCCACAAGGCCGTCGAGCAAGCGGTGCACGAAGAGCTAAAAGTCACCATCCGGGTGCACAAGCGCATCCCACCCGGGTCGGGGATGGGTGGCGCCAGCTCCGACGCAGCCGCGACACTGAAGGCACTGACGACGATGTTCAACCTGAAGATCGACCTGCGCCAGCTCGCCGAGCAGCTCGGCTCCGACGTCCCGTTCTTTCTGTTTGGCGGACGGGCGAGGGCAGAGGGACGCGGCGAAAAGCTCATGGCGCTCGAAAGCGGCCCGGCATGGTTCGCGATCGCGTGGCCCGGGTTCGGTCTGAGCACAGTCGACGTATACGGGGCGTGGGACGAGGTCCACGGTGAAGGCCCCAACGAGCTCCGGGAGGCCGCCGAGCACGTCGACCCCCGACTCAAGCAATTCGCACAACGCCTGGGCCCCGGCTGGCGGATGACCGGCAGCGGCTCCGCGTTTTTCAAAGCCGCCGCCAGCGACCAGGAGGCAAAGGCCGCCGTCGCTGGCCTCGACTGCTGGCACACGGTCGCAGAGAGCGTGCCGCGCTGGAGCTGACCAGGTGATCCGCAAGACCGCGGCGGTGTGGGCCGGCAAGGCCACCGGGACCCTCAGCCG
>DATKFA010000135.1:0-5978 GCA_035511715.1 Candidatus Acidiferrum sp.
CGCGGAGACGGACATCGGAACCGTGCAGGCGCACGCCTATCCCTACAGCGATTCGATGAGCACGTTCATCGTTGAGCTCGAAGAGGGCAGCTGGACGCGGAGCGGTCAGGTCGACGCCGCAGAGCGGGCATGGAAACCGGGCGAGAGCGACCAGGGCGGAATTGATTTCTGCGCTGAGCTTTTCGCCGGCGCGCTTCAGGGCGCGCCGCTCCTGGGCAACAACAGCAGGTGGATTCGCTTCGCCACCTTGCGGACGGGCTGCTGGCGCGACGGCAACCTGCTTCTGATCGGAGACGCGGCGCACACCGCCCACTTCTCGATCGGATCGGGGACCAAGCTCGCCATGGAGGATGCCCTGGCGCTGGCGGCCTGCCTCTACGAACACGAGGGGCTCGAGGAGGCGCTCGCGGCCTACGAGGTGGAGCGGCGGCCGGTGGTCGAGAGCGCGCAGCGGGCCGCGCAGGCAAGTCTCGAGTGGTTCGAGAACATCTCGCAGTACACGCATCAGGAACCGCTGCAGTTCGCGTTCAACCTGCTGACGCGAAGCAGGCGTGTGACCTACTCGAATCTCAAGACGCGCGATCCCGAGTTCGTCGATAGAGTCGATCGCTGGTTCAACAACGGCGTCGATCCAATCCCGCCGATGTTCGTGCCGTTCCGGTTGCGCGAGCTCGAGCTGGCCAATCGCGTGATCGTCTCGGCGATGGACATGTATTCGTCAGAAGACGGCTTGATCGGCGACTTCCACCTCGTTCACCTCGGGAGCAAGGCCCTCGGCGGAGCCTCGCTCGTGATGACGGAGATGGTGTGCGTATCGCGCGAGGGGCGTATCTCGCCGGGCTGCGCCGGGATGTACGCGCCTGAGCACGAGGCCGCGTTCACGCGGCTTGTCGAGTTCGTGCACGAGCGGACGCCCGCGAAGATCGGGATCCAGCTCGGTCACTCCGGCCGCAAGGGCTCGACCAGGCTCATGTGGGAGGGCATGGACGAGCCGCTGGACGCGGGCAACTGGGACCTCATCGCTCCCTCGTCACTGTCATATCTACCCAAAGGCAGCGTTCCCCGTGAAATGACTCACGCCGACATGAAGCTCGTCAAGGAGCAGTTCGTCACGGCGACGCGCATGTCGGCTCGCGCCGGCTTCGACCTGCTCGAGCTGCACTGCGCCCACGGTTATCTGTTGGCCAGCTTCATCTCGCCGCTCACCAACCTGCGCCGGGACGAGTACGGCGGCAGCCTGGACAACAGGCTCCGCTATCCGCTGGAGGTGTTCGATGCGATCCGCGCGGAGTGGCCCGCCGGCAGACCGACCTCGGTGCGCATCTCGGCGGTGGACTGGCGTGAAGGCGGACTGAGCCCAGAAGATTCGGTAGAGGTGGCCCGGGCATTCGCCGCCCATGGCGCGGACGCGGTCGATGTGTCCACGGGACAGACCGTCGCCGACGAGCAGCCAAGCTTCGGGCGGAGCTATCAGACCCCGTTTGCCGATCGAATTCGAAATATCACCGGCTTGGCCACGATCGCGGTCGGCGCCATCAGCGGCTACGACGACGTGAACAGCATCATCCTCGCCGGCCGGGCGGACCTGTGCGCGCTCGGCCGAGCGCATCTCTACGACCCCTACTGGACCCTGCACGCGGCCGCAGAACAGGACGTTGCGATCACGTGGCCGCAGCAGTTTCAGCGCGGGAGCCGCAAGCCGCCGTCGGGGCGCACCGATGGGCCGCGTCCCAGGCTGGAGCTGATTCGGGATGCGACGAAGAGCCGCCATCGGCGCTGGCGCCCGAAGCCGCCTGGGTAGCGCTACCCTTTCCCGCAGGACCTTCCGAACGGATTCAGGAGGCTGGGAAACGTGATCAAGAAGATTCTTCTCGAAGAAAGCGACATTCCAGAGCGCTGGTACAACATCCTGCCCGACATGCCGGCGCCACCGGCGCCGTACCTGAATCCGCAGACGCTGCAGCCGATGGGCCCGGCCGACCTGGCGCCGATTTTCCCGCAGGCGATCATTGCCCAGGAGGTCTCGGCCGAGCCATGGATCGACATCCCGGATCAGGTCCGCGAGGTCTACAAGATCTGGCGGCCGAGTCCCCTCTATCGGGCCGATCGCCTGGAGAAAGCGCTCGACACGCCGGCGCACATCTACTTCAAGTACGAAGGGGTTTCTCCGGCCGGTTCGCACAAGCCGAATACCGCTGTGCCGCAGGCGTACTACAACGCGCAGGAAGGCGTGAAGCGCCTCACCACTGAGACCGGCGCGGGCCAGTGGGGCTCGGCGCTGGCGTTTGCGGGCGCTCTCTTCGGCCTCGAAGTCACCGTCTACATGGTCAAGGTGTCCTACGAGCAAAAGCCCTACCGGCGGGCGATGATGGAGACCTGGGGCGCGAAGGTGTTCGCCTCACCGACGAATTTGACCAACGCAGGTCGCGGCATCCTGGCCGACGATCCCGACTCACCCGGCAGCCTCGGGATTGCGATCTCGGAAGCGGTCGAGGACGCGGCCACGCATGATGACGCCAAGTACTCGCTGGGGTCGGTGGTCAACCACGTGCTGCTCCACCAGACGGTGGTGGGTCTCGAAGCGAAAAAGCAGATGGAGATGGCCGGCGAATATCCGGACGTCGTGATCGCATGCGTCGGCGGCGGATCCAACTTCGCCGGCCTGACCTACCCGTTCATCGGCGACCGCCTCAAGGGACGCATGCCACGCACGCGTTTCGTCGCGGCGGAGCCGGCGGCCTGCCCGACTCTCACCCGCGGCGTATACGCGTACGACTTCGGCGATGCCGTCGGCATGGGTCCGGTCGTGAAGATGTTCACGCTCGGCCACAGCTTCGTCCCGGATCGGATTCATTCGGGTGGACTTCGTTACCACGGTGATGCGCCGTCGCTGTGCGCGTTGGTCGACCAGAAAGTTGTGGAAGCGCGCGCGTACAAGCAGAACGAGGTGTTTGCTGAAGCCGTGCGGTTCGCGCGCTGCGAGGGCTTTCTACCTGCGCCCGAGTCAGCTCACGCTCTGCGGGCTGTTGCCCAGGAGGCGGCTGCGGCTCGCGAGGCGGGGGACAAGCGCGTCATCCTGTTCGGGCTCTCGGGTCACGGCCACTTCGACATGTCGGCCTACGACGCCTACTTCGCCGGCAAGCTCGAAGATGTCGAACTTTCCCAGTCGCGGATCGACGCCGCGATCGAGGAACTGCCCAGGGTCCCGGCGATGACCTGATCGCGCGAAAGTCAGCGCGGACTCGACGGCCGATCTAGAGCAGCTCTGGCCGCCTCCAGTCCTGCTCGAGCACGTGGTGATCCAGGAATGCGAGAACGGTTCTGTACCAGGCCAAAGCATTTCCTGGTTTGAGGATCCAGTGGTTCTCGTCTGGGAAATACAGGTACTGGGAAGGAACCTCGTGACGTCGCAGATCGGTCCATAGCTGAAGCGCCTCGGAGATCGGGACTCGGTAATCGAGGTTGCCGTGGATCACGAGCATGGGTGTGCGCACGTTGCTGATGGCCCGGTCGGGTGACGCAGCGTCGAACCGCTCAGGGTGTTCGTAGGGCGATCCGAACTGATGCTCCCAAAAATCCGGCTCGTCGGTCGTCGCCTGGAAGTTGTCCAGCGACCACAGACTGGCGTGGGTGATGATCGCGCGGAAACGGTCGCTGTGCCCCGCGACCCAGTTGGACATGTATCCACCGAACGATCCGCCCATTTCGGCGACTCGACTCGAGTCGATGTCGGGCCGGGTCAGGACATCGTCGAGAACTGTGAAGACGTCGCGCATGACCACGTCGCCCCAGACACCCCAGGCGCGCTGGATGAAATCCTGTCCGTAGCCGGTAGACAGTGCCGGATCTGGCAGCAGCACGGCGTAGCCATGCTCGGCCAGCAGGTGTGGACACCAGCGCCAGCTCCAGGCGTTCCAGCTGTTGAATGGCCCGCCGTGGATCCAGAGCACGAGCGGCGCCGGCTTCTGGGCCGATGCGCCCTTCGGCATCACGAGCCAGCCCTGGAGCGTGGTGCCGTCCTCCGCCGTTGACTCGACCGAGGAAACCACCCCGGGCAGCTCATACGGGAAGCCGGGAGTGGGCAGTGATTCGACCGTCCCGTCGATTCCAACTCGCACCGCCTCCATGGGGGCGCTCCAGGAGCTGCGCAGCGCATATATGACCTGGCCCGACGGATCCGGAGACACCGAGAAGAAAGCGCCCTCCCGAGTGATCTGCCGGGTCTCGCCGCTCGACACGTCGAATCGAAAGATCGGTCGATGCAGCGCTTGATCTGCGACGAAGAAGACCGCTGACGCGTCCGCGGACCATTGGGGCTCCTCCGGCCACTGCGGAAAATCGGTCGCGACGATCTCCCCACGGCCTGAGCTGATCTCGCCGAGCCAGAGAAAATGTCGCTGCGCCCGCTCCGGCGTGCCTCGATCCTTCGCGACGGCGACGACCCTCTGGCCGTCCGGGGAGATCTGAGGCTCGGCGAGCTCATAGTCGCCGCCGGGGAACGTCATTCGTTGTCCGTCAACGATCAGGACAAGGTCGCCGCTGCGCCGGCCATTTCCAACCTCGTGCCTCCACGTCGTCACGACCGAACCACCGTCCGGCGACAACGACAGGGTCGCCTCCTCGAGGCTGTTGATGGCGTCGCCGCTCAGGTCTTCCACTGCCGAGGGGCGATCGCCGGCCAAGTCTCGTAGCCGGAAAAGCCTGCTCCAGCGGGGTCCAAGATCGTGGTCCCAGTAACGGATGGGAAAGGTGTCGTAGAGGACTGCGCTCACTCCCGCTTCCTTGCGCTTCTTGCCCTTGTCGGCGTCCCCGGTAAGGTCGGGCGTGCCGGGAAACACCTGGGCTCGGAACACGATCGTGTCGGTTGCGCGTGCGGCGACGATGGCCCGAATCCCACCCGGGACCGACACCACCGCACGTGCCTCACCGCCGGTGGCAGGCAGAACCCAGAGCCGCGACTCCGCCTCGTCTTCTTTCACGGTGGGGTCGCTGCGACCCGAGCTGAAGACGAGCGAGCCGTCCGGCAGAAATACCGGATTCGCCTCTCCTTTGTCGGAGAAGGTCAGCCGGCGCGGGACGCTTTGTCCATCGGTCAGCACCTCCCAGAGCGAGGTGACGAAGCGCGTCGAGTCGGCGCTCAGCGTCTGGACGGAAAGGACGAGCCTTCGGCCATCGGGGGCAAGAACCATTGAGGCCACACGCGGAATGGAGTTGTAGTTCTCGAGCGATAGGTTGGTCACGCAGATATCGTCGCGCAGTCCGCGCGGTCGACGACGAGGGCACCTTCGCTCGAAATCGGCTACTCGTCAGGTGCTGGCGTCGCGGCGATGCGACGCATCTTGTCGACCTCTGCCTGGTAGATATGGGCGGACTTCACGCTCATCGTCAGCGGGCCGATCGCCACCTCGAGGTCTTCGGCCA
Source organism: Candidatus Acidiferrum sp. (assembly GCA_035511715.1). Taxonomy (GTDB): domain Bacteria; phylum Chloroflexota; class Dormibacteria; order Dormibacterales; family Dormibacteraceae; genus 40CM-4-65-16. The sequence continues at coordinate 5,422 of DATKFA010000135.1, forward strand.
CCCGCGTTTGCAGCGCAGCGAGCTCGACGAGATTGGCGTAGCCCTTGGTGCCGAAATCGATTGAGTGGGCATACACCTCGAGCTGCAGGGCTGATTCGAGAAGCCAGAAGTCAAGCAAGCTGACGCACGGAATGTAGCTGCTGTCAGTCAGCGGCTGGAAAGTTGTGATGGTCGCATCGCGTGTCGAGGGATTGGCGGCAATCCGGTCGATCACCCACCGGATCTGGTCTCGGCCGGTGTGGGCGTAATCGTAAAAGCGCGTCGCGTAGCTGTCTGCGTCGCCGAGCTCGGACACACGGGATCGGTCGGTGAAGTTCGTGTGCATCCAGGCCAGGCGTTCAGGATCACCCTCCCGGGCGATGATCGGATCGTCAACTCTCGGTGAGCGGACTGCAAGGGTGACCCGGAACAGCTCGACGATCGGCCGGCCCTCCCAGTCACCGGCGACACCCCCGCTCAGAATCGCCGACGCGGTCCGAAACCAGGCGTCTCCGAGCGTCAGCGCTTCGATCCGAGTTCCCACAGAACCGTCGGTCAACGTCGGCGCTCGGAGACCT
>DATKFA010000136.1:0-3176 GCA_035511715.1 Candidatus Acidiferrum sp.
GGCATCGTCTGCGTTCCGAACCCAACGGATAGCCTGCTTCCGTCGACGACCCCGGAACTGGCCCTCGCGAATGAGGCCAGCTCGCGGCAACCATGGCCGGTCCTGAAGCTCGGCATCAATCCAAGCGTCGGTCTCACCGGCTTGCCGTCATGGTTCTGGCTCAACGGCAGCTCATCGATGGCGGACGCCGTCGCCTCATCAGGTCCGCTCACGGTGAGCGTGCGAGCTCGGCTCGAGGGTATCAGTTGGGAATTTGGCGATGGGCTGGGCTACGCCTCCCTCGACCTCGGTCAGGCGTATCCAGCACAAAGCGACATCCAGCACCTGTATCAGACCGACACGTATCGCGTGACCAACGGTTACACGGTGATTGCGATTCTTCGATACCTCGTCACCTACTCGGTCAACAACGGACCCTGGAGGACGCTCGGTGTGAAGACCCGTCCGATCAGTCAGCAATACCTCGTCTATCAGTTGCAACCGGAGGCGGTGGCAGGGCAATGAGCGCGACAGCGGAATCTAGACCTCTTCGACTGGTCGCCGGCACTGTGCAGAGGCGTTGGCGCCTCGGTGCGCTGTTGGGCCTCCTGGTGGGTTTAGCCCTAGCGGCCTACTCATTGGTCGTTCTCGGCCCGGGTGCTGATGTCAACCAGATGGTCCCCGTACTGCGTGCGGCCAGCGCCATCCAGGCAGGCACCACCATCACGGCTGACGAGCTGACGACCTCCCTGATTCGGACTCAGGATCCCGGCGTGCTGGCGACTTTGCTGCGTGACTCTGACCGGTCCCGGATCATCGGCCAGGTCGCGGCGATGGACGTGCCCGCAGGTGACCTGATTCCGGCTGGGGTCGTCGGACAGCAAGCGACCGGCGGGATGGTCAGGGCACAGCTGCCGATCCGTCTGATGCCCGCCGACCTCGCAGCCGGCGACCACGTCCTCTTGCTTGTCAGCGGCGTGGCTCCCAACGGTGCGCCCGTCGATATCGTCTACATGCAGGACGTTCGCGTTCTACGCGCCGGCCAGGGATCGGCAGAGCTCTGGATCCCGACCAAGCTCTTTCCGCAGGTCGTCTGGTACGCGGACCACGGCGGGATTGTTCTCGCCACCATGCAACCCGGCGACGTACAACAGGGCATCCCGGCCGGCGGAGCCGCGGGATGACCGTTTTCGGAGTCTTCTCGGCGCGGGCCGACGGAGCAACCACGGTGGCCATTGGCCTCGCTGCGGTGCTCGCGTCGAGACAGCGAACGCTGCTGATGGACCTCAATCTCGAGAATCCAGAGGTCGCGACCATCCTTGACCTCGACCCTGAGGTGGGGATCTTCGACCTTGCTTACAAGGCGCAGCTGGCGCCCGTCGACCGCGACGAGTTGGACCAGCACACAGGCTACCGAGACCGCATCGCGGTCCTGCCAGGCGTCAACCGACGGGACGACGTCGGCCGCATCACCCCGCACTTCCTCGCAGGGCTCCTGGAGGCGGCATCGGGACGCTACGAACAGGTCGTGATCGACCTCGGCCGGATGCCAAGGTTGCTGGCTACGGCGGCCGAGGGGATGCGATTGCTGTGGGTCGTCACTCCGACACCGCGCGGTACCGCTGCCCTGGAGCGCCGCTACTGGGAGGCAGAGCGGAACGACGAGGCCTGGCTGAAACGGCCAGCACTGGTCGTGAACCGCCACGGCGACCGCGCCTTTGTCGGCTTCGAGCGTTATGCGGCTGACGAGTACGGGCTGTCCACCGCTGGCACGCTTCCGGAGGCTTCGGACTATTGGGCGCGGGTGGACTTGCAGCATTCGGCCGAGGCCTTGAACATCGCCGAGGCGCATACGACCGATCCGCGATACGAGAAAACTCACGGACCTCAGGCGCTCGCAACGCGCCGGGCCTATGAAGCCCTGGCGGAGTCACTGACTGCAGTCGAGCTGACTGTGACTGAGAGCCGGTGAGATGGACACACTCGAAGCCAGTGCCGACGAGGTAACCCAGGCCGAGGCCTACATCCTGCCGGCATTTCAGAAGAGCCTCGAGGACCTGCTCCGCGAGCGCAAGGATCCCAGGCCGCAGTTCTCGGACGACCGGGCGATCTTCGGACTCGCCGACAAGGCAGTGCGCGACTACCACGCGGCGACCGCTCGATCAACGACCCTTCCACAGCTCTCACAGGTCCAGCTGTGGGAGATCCGGCAGCGTCTCTACATCCAGCACAGCGCGCTGGGACCGCTGGGCGAGCTGCTTGCCAAAGAGGGCGTTGAGGACATTCATATGAACGGCCTCGATCACGCATACCTCGAATACGGCGATCATCGCGAGCCACTGCCCCGGTCCTTCGAGTCAGAGGACGAGCTCATCAGCGTTGTCCGGTTCTATGCGGAGCAGTCGGGTCGAAGGTTCGATGTATCGAGTCCGATGGTCACCGTCACGATGCGTGATGGCAGCCGGCTGAACGCCGTCCTTCCACCCATTGCCAAGCCGCTTGTGGTGACGATCCGGAAACAACAGCTCCGCCGCTTCCTCAGCCTCGTCGACCTGGTGAGGTCAGGAACCATCCCCGCTCGCGCCGTGCCGCTTCTGGAAGCGGCGGTGAGGGCACGGCTCAACATCATCCTCAGCGGGCCAACTGGCACTGGCAAGACGACCCTTGCTCGCGTGCTTGCCCTGATGATCCCCGAAGGCGAGCGCACTTGCGTTCTCGAGACTGAGACTGAGCTCTGGCTGCACGATCTGCGCCCACAGTTCTTCAGCCTCGAAGAGCGAGACGCCAACGTCGAGGGCGCTGGGCGCATCACCATGCAGGATCTGTTTCAGCGCGCTGCGCTGCGCCAGCGGCCCAAGAGGATCATCGTCGGAGAAGTCCGCGGGACGGAGGCGCTCGACATGATCCACGCGATGTCGAGCGGACACGACGGCAGCCTGACGACGCTGCATGCCAGCAACCCGCAGACCGCGCTGGACCGCCTCGAGGTGCTTGCGATGTCAGCCGATAGGAACCTCGCGCCTCATGTGGTCCGCCGGATGATCGGCGCCGGAGTCGACCTCATCGTGCACTTGGCCACATACCATCGCGGCGATCAAGAGCTCCGCCGTCTGTCGTCACTCGCGTTTGTTGCCGAGAACCGCGAGAACGACCTCGGCTCGCCAATCGTCTCGAATATCGCGGGCTATCGCATCGTC
>DATKFA010000137.1:0-2696 GCA_035511715.1 Candidatus Acidiferrum sp.
GGGCGGCTTCGCCTGGTACGGAACATCCGACGAGCGCTTTCACATCGCCGGAGGCAACCAGCTTCTGCCGCTCGCCATCGCGAGCCATGTCCAGAGCTCTTCACCACAGTGCACGATCCACACCCAGTGGCGGATGACGGCGGTTCGCGCCAACACTGACGGAAGTGTGACCTGCACGTTCTCGACCCCGTCGGGATCGACGCAGCAGACCTTCGACGCGGTGATCCTGACGATGCCGTTCTCGGTGCTCCGCGGTCTCGACTTCTCGAGCGCGAACTTCAGCCCTCTGAAGGTCACGGCGATCACGCAGCTCGGCTACGGCACCAACACGAAGATGAACCTGCAGTTCGACAGCCGGTTCTGGAACGGCACGGGCGCCTGGCCTGGCACCTCCAATGGCACGATTTACACCGACCTGCCATTCGAGGACAGCTGGGATGCGACCCGTGGCCAGCCAGGCTCGACCGGGATCGTGGTGCTGTTCACGGGAGGCAGCTTCGGCACCCAGGTCAAGATTCCTCAGCCCTACCAGACGGTGCAGGACTCGCCTGCCGCTCTGCATGCGGTGCAGCAGTTCCTTTCTCAGCTCGAAACGATATGGCCGGGGGCGACCGCGCACTGGAACGGTCGGGCCACGGTCGGCACTCCCTGGAGCGACCCGAACGTCCTTGGCAGCTACGCATGCTGGAAGGTCGGTCAGTACACGACCTTCAGCGGATTCGAGGGTGCGCAGCAGGGCAACATCCACTTCGCCGGTGAACACTGCTCGGTCAACTTCCAGGGATTCATGGAAGGCGGCGCCGAGGAAGGCGCGCGCGCCGGGAACGAGATCCTCAGCGACTTCAAGAAGGGAGTCATTCCCTAGTCCTCAGCTCGGCGACTCGACGCGGTCCGGGATCTTCAGTGACATCGCGCCGTACGCCATAGCGGCCGCGGCGGCGATGCCCGGCACGAACGCAAGCAGGGCGCGGCCGGTCGCGTCCCACAGCGCACCGGCGACCAGCGGGATCACAAATGCCGTCGCGTACTGCAGCGTGAAGATCGCAGCGCTCATGCGCGCGACGTCGGCGGCCGGCGCGATGCGGGGCGGCAGGCTGAGCACGACGACAAACGCGAGGGCGGTCGAGAAGCCCAGCAGGAACGCCCACACCAGGGGACCGTTCCCGGGAGTCAGGACCAGGCCGAGCTGAGCGGTGGCCATGATGGCCGCCGAGCCGATGAAACCCGCCCGCCCGGTCAACAGCCTCGGCCACAATGCGACCACGGGCGCGGTCAAGAGCTGGGACCCGTTCAGTAGCGCGAGCGTCAGGGAGATCAGGTTGTGCCGGCCCGTCTGGTCGAGAAAGTCGGGGATGAACGCGTTCGCTCCGAAGTACGCGGCGGAGGCCATTCCCATCACGATCCCGATTCGGACGGCCTGGCCCTGGCGCCAGTTCGGCCACCAGCGCGCCGTGATCGTCGGGCCGGTCGCCCGGGTTGGAGATGCCGCGGCGATCACGATGGCGCTGGACGCGACCAGCACCGACCACGTCGCCAGCGCCCAGCGCCAGTCACCGTGCGCGAGGGGCAGCACGCCCACCGGTGTCGTGAGGACCGTCGGCAGCGTCTCGCCGATCAAGATGCCGTTGCTGTAGGCGGCGGTCGCGATCGCGATGCGGCGGGGGAACCATTCGCGCACCAGCGAAGGAAAGGCGGGCTGCGTGACCGCCACGCCCAAACCCATCAGAAAGGTCGCCGAGAACAACACCGGAGCGCTTGGCCCGAGACCCCGCAGCGCTCCAAACACGGCGATTGATCCAAGGCCGGCGAAAAGCGCGCCGCGCACACCGAGCTTGGCGATCAAAAGAGAGCCGGGAACCGCTGCGATCGCCAGCAGCAGCACCGGTCCGGAGACCAATGCCCCGACTGCCTTCTCGTCGAGGTGCAGCTCACGGTGGATGAGGGGGATCAGCGGCGGCACCGCGAGCATCGTCAGGCGCATGTCGATTCCGCCGAGCCAGAGCAGCAGGAGGCGCACCCAGTCGGCGCGCGTCAGTCTCACTCAGCAGCCATACTGACCGGCATGGCGGGATTGCTGATCGTGACGGCCACCGGACCTGAGGAACCGACTCGGGCGACCGTGCCATTCCACATCGCGGTCAACGGCGCCAAGCCAAACGGGACAGAGGTTGCGATTGCGCTCGCCGGCGACGCGGCCGATCTCGTCAAGCCGGACGTCATCGCCAACGTGATCGGAGTCGGCATTCCCCCGCTGCGCGAGCTCGTCGACAAATGCCTGGAGCAGGAAATTCGCGTCTACGTTTGAAAAGGGTGTGCCCAGGCCCGTGGGGTCTTGCAGGAGATGCTGACTCCGAACATGCAGTACATCACGCCGCCCGACCTGGTGCGCCTGACGATGGAGGCCGATCGAGTCCTCAGCTTCTAGGCCTCAACTTTCAGCTGCGCGTTGCGCCGATCGCGGCAAGGGCGCTCGGATTCTCGAGCGACGACAGATCCCCCGGATCCTTGCCCGTGTAAACCGACCTCACGACCCGGCGAAGGATCTTCGCGTTCCGCGTGCGCGGCAGATCGCCGACGAAGTGGACGGCCTTCGGCCTCAACGGTTTGCCCAGCGCGGTGGCGACGAGGTCTTGCAGCTCCGCCGCCAGCTCGTCGCTCGGCTTGAAGCCAGGGCGGAGGATCACAAAGCAGACCAG
>DATKFA010000138.1:0-12471 GCA_035511715.1 Candidatus Acidiferrum sp.
GGCGACAGGTCGGGCATCGCGAACGACCACTACAACCGCTACCGCGAGGACTTCGCGCTGCTGCGCGAGATGAACCAGACCGCGCACCGGCTGTCCATCGAGTGGTCACGCATCGAGCCTTCAGAGGGCGTGTTCGACTCCACACAGATACGCCACTACAGGAACGTCCTGGGTGCGCTGCGCGAGCAGGCGATCACGCCGATGGTCACGCTCCACCACTTCACCAGCCCGCTCTGGTTCGTCCGCAAGGGCGGGTGGGCGTCGAGCGACGCGCATCGCGCCTTCATACCGTTCGTCGAGCGGGTGGCGGACGAGCTGGGCGACCTGGTCGACCTCTGGTGCACCATCAACGAGCCGGGCATCTTTGGCGCACAGGGCTGGATCACCGGCGAGTTTCCGCCGGGGCGCCACGGCGACCTGGTCGCTCAGTACCGGGTCACTAGCAACCTTCATCGGGCGCACGAGCTCGCCTACGCGGCGATCAAGCGGCGGCTGCCGGACAGCCGCGTTGGGCTGTCGCACCACAAGTTTCTCTTTCTGCCGGCGACGCACCGCCGGCGTGATCGGCTCGCGGCCGCGTCGGCCCAGCTCGTGATGGACCGCTGGCCCGTCGCGCCCTGGCAGCTGGACCGCATCGTCGAGGCCACAAGCGATTACATAGGTATCGCCCACTACTGGGCCCAGCTGTGCTCTTTCGACCCCCGCCGTCCGCGGGACCAGTTCATCCGCCGCTCCAACCCCCCCGACGCGGAATCCACCGAGATGGGCTGGGCGTCCAACCCGGCCTGGATGCGCCGGGTATTGAACGAGCTCAAGCGTTACGACAAGCCCGTCTACGTCACCGAGAACGGCATCGCCACCTCGGACGACGCTGTTCGATCGAAGTACCTCACAGACATCCTCGCCAACATTCACGGCGCGATCGAAGATGGCGTCGACGTCCGCGGCTACTTCCACTGGACCAACACCGACAACTTCGAGTGGGCGCGGGGTTACACCGTCCACTTCGGGCTGATCGGGGTCGACCGCAAGACCCTGGAGAGGACGATGCGGCCCAGCGGCAGGCTCTACGCGCGAATCGCGGCGGCCAACGGCCTCGAATAAACTCGGCTGGTGACTCGTAGGGCCGTGGTCATCGGGCTCGGCGTCGGGCTCATCTCCATCCTCATGCTTTCGCTCGGCTGGGGTCTTCGGCACGCCGCGCTCTCGAACCCACCGCTGCTCGGGAGGCAGGCGCCAGACCTCGCGATCCAGACCATGTCCGACGGACAGGTCAGCATCGGGGCCCTGAGGGGCAAGCCTGTGGTGCTCAACTTCTGGGCGTCCTGGTGCGGACCCTGCGTCGACGAAGGCGGAGTGCTTGCCAACGGCGCGTCCGCCTATCCCGGCGTCGCCTTCGTCGGCGCGGACAATCGGGACACGACGTCTGGCTTCAAGGACTTCGAATCCCAGCACCCCCATACCTACCCGGCCGGGCCGATCGTCAGCGGCAGCTACCAGTCGTACGGGGTAGCGGGCCTTCCCGCGACATTTTTCATCGACGCCCAGGGAATCGTCATCGCGTCCTTCGCAGGTCCGTTGAGCCAGGACCTTCTGAACCACTACGTAGGGCTGATCGGACCATGAGCGCTCTTCTGCGTTGGGGTGTTCCTGCAGCCGTCGTCGCCGCCTGCGTTGGCTACCTGATCTACTCGGCCTCGGGCGGTTCGAGCGTCTACTACGTGACCGTGTCGCAACTCCGCGCGCACTCGCCGGCCGGTGACGTGCGGGTCGCGGGGGTGGTGGAGAACGACGTCCAGAAGAGCGACGGCGGGCTGCACGTGACCTTCACGGAGAAGGACGGACCGGACACGCTGCCGGTCGAGTACTCGGGTACCCTCCCGGACATCTTCCAGCCCGGCATCACCGTGGTCGCAGAAGGCAGGCTCGGAAAGGACGGAGTCTTCCACGCGCGGACGCTGCTCGCGAAGTGTCCGTCGCGCTTCTCGACCCAGCCCTACACGTCGTGATCCTCGGTTACCTCGGCGCGGGGGCGCTCCTTGCAGGCGTGGTTCTGGGCGGCTTCTCCGCGCTGCTTTCGTTCTTCGCCGGCTGGCGGCAGGCCGACGTCTTCATCCAGGTCGGCCGGCGCGCCTTTTACGCCGCGACGGCGATGACCGCCATCGCGGCCGTCCTGCTCGAGACAGCGCTGCTCACCCATGACTTCTCGCTCGCCTACGTCGTCGAGCACACCGACCTCGCGACCCCGATGGCCCTGGTCGCTGCTGGTTTCTACGGCGGGCAGGAGGGATCGCTGCTCTACTGGACGCTCATCCTCGGCGTGCTCGGGACCGCGTCGCTGGTCACGGCCGCGTCGCTCGGCGGCCGGGTCCTCGCCTACGCGACAGGGATCCTCGCGTCGATCCTCACCTTTTTCCTGTTCGTCCTGGCGGTGGTCGCGAGCCCGTTCGACCTGCTGTCGGTGACGCCGCCCGACGGGCTTGGGCTCAACCCGGTGCTGCGCGACGGAGGAATGCTCATCCATCCGCCCGTGGTGCTGGCCGGATTCGCTGCATTCGCGATCCCGTTCGCGTTTGCGTGCGCGGCGCTCATCGCGGGCCGCACCGATGCGGCCTGGATCCGCCACACGCGCCGGTTCGCGCTGCTGGCGTGGAGCCTCCAGAGCGCCGGCCTCCTGCTCGGCATGTGGTGGGCGTACCACGTCCTGGGCTGGGGCGGCTACTGGAGCTGGGATCCAGTCGAGAATGTCGCACTCATGCCATGGCTCGCGACGACCGCCTACCTGCATTCGTCGCAGGTCCAGGAGAAGAAGGGGAGGCTCCGAAACTGGAACTTCGGCCTGGTCATCCTCGCGTTTCTGCTGGTCGTCCTCGGCACCTTCATAGTGCGCAGCGGCGTGGTGCCATCCGTGCACACGTTTGCCATCAGCGCCATCGGTCCGTGGTTCCTCGGATTTCTCGCCGTATGCGTCGTCTTCGCGGGCGCGGTCCTCGCCCTGCGCATCGGAGTCGCCGAGTCGCGGCCGGCCGAAGCCCCACTTGTCTCACGCGAAGGAGCGTTCACGCTCCAGAACCTGCTCCTCCTCGGCGTGATTGCCGTCGTCCTTTGGGGGACGATCCTGCCCCTCGTCTCAGGGATGCTGGGCACCGAGCGCGTGGTCGACGCGCCCTACTACCAGCGCGCGGCGGGACCGATCCTGGTGGCCGTGCTCGCGCTGATGGCCGTCGGACCGCTGCTTCCGTGGCGCCGCGCGGGCAAGGCAACTTGGAAGGCGCTGCGCTGGTCGATCGCGGCGGCGGCGATTGTCACTTCGGCGCTGCTCACGACCGGTTGGGGCTGGGGCGCGATCGCGATCGGGCTCGCGGCCGGAGGCGTCGCGACCGTGGCGACCGAGTACGCCCGCGCCGCCCGCCGCAACCCGCGCCTTCTCGTCATCAAGAGGCGCCGGTACGGCGCGTACCTCGCGCACGTCGGCGTGCTCGTGGTGGCCATAGGGATCGCCGCGTCGCAGTTCGGGCAGCAGGAGAAAGACGTGACGCTTCGGCCGGGCGAGTCGGTGACCGTCGCCGGCTACACCCTCACGTATACGGGCTCGGAACAGCAGCAGCTCGCCGACCACACCGAGTTCATCGCCGCGATGCGCTTCGGCGGAACGGCCCTCGCCCCATCACGCGCCACCTACGCCGGCCTCGGGGGCCAGGCCCTGACGCATGTCGCGATCTCGACCACACCCCTCGCCGACGTCTATGTCGTGCTCGCCGGCCTGAACGTGGACGGGTCGGCGTCGTTCCGTGTTCTCGTCAACCCGCTGGTGACGTGGATATGGGCAGGCGGCGTCATCCTCATACTCGGCGTCGTGCTCGGAAACGTCGGTGAGGGGGAGATGGCGGCGGAGTTGGCAAGGCGCCGGATTCCGATTACGCTCCCCGCCTAGGGGTGCTCTGATGGCGATCATCGTCGCGACGCTGCTCCTGTTCCTGGCCGGGCCATTCGTGCTCTGGCCGCTTCTCAAGACGCCGGAAGAGCCCATCCCGGCCGCTTCGCGGCGGACCTCCTCATGAATGGGGAGGGCTGAATGAGCATCATCGTCGCCGACGGCCTCACGCATCGCTTCGGCCGCGAGCTGGCTCTGGAAGGAGTCGACCTCGTCCTCGACACGGCCGAGCACATGGCGGTGCTGGGCGACAACGGGGCCGGCAAGACGACGCTGCTGCGCATCCTCGCGACCGCGCTCCGTCCGACCACCGGCACGCTGCAGATCGCGGGACTCAACGCTTCGCGCGAGAAGCGGCGCCTGCGCCACTACATCGGCTACGTCGCCCACGCGCCCGGCCTGTACCCGGCGCTCAGCGCTGCCGAGAACCTGAGGTTCTTCTGCAATCTCCAGGGCGTGCCCCAGGCGCGGGTCGACGAGGTGCTGGACATCGTGGGGCTGCGCCACGTCGCGGATCGCCGGGCCTCCGAGCTGTCGCGAGGGATGCAGCAGCGGCTTGCGCTCGGCCGCGCGATCCTTCACGACCCCAAGCTGCTGATCCTCGACGAGCCGGACGCGAGCCTGGGCGGCGACCCGGCGGAGCTGCTCGGGGGCTTGATGCGCGGCCGCAGCGCCATCCTGGCGACGCACGACCAGGCGCTGGCCAACCGGCTCTGCCCACGCACGCTGGTGCTGCGGCACGGGCGCTCGGTCGGCACCGCGACTCATCTCCGCGTGGTGCAATGAACCCGTTCGGCGTCGCTCTCGCCGTCGCGCGCAAGGACCTGCTCTCGGAGTGGCGTACGCGCGAGATGGTCCCCGCGCTTGCACAGTTCATCGTGCTGGCGCTGCTGATCGGGAACTTCGGCTTTCAGATCGATTCGCGTAACGCGCCCTCGATCGCGCCGGGCATCCTTTGGCTCGTCCTCGTCTTCGCGGGTCTCGTCGCATTTGGAAGGACCTTCGCCGCGGAGCGGGAGCAAGCCTCGCTCGAGGCGATGCTGATGACGCCGGCGTCGCCGCTCGCGATCTTTGCAGGCAAGGCGCTTGCAGCGTCGGGGCTGCTCGTCGTCTGCGAGGCGGTGATGCTGCCCGCGCTTTCTCTCTTTTTCGGCACGCCGTTCTCCGGCGAGGTGGTGTTCGCGGTTCTGCTCGCGACCATCGGCATGGCCGCGCTGGGATGCATCTTCTCCGCGATCGTCGCCCGGGTTCGCGCGCGCGAGCTGCTGCTGCCACTGCTGACGCTCCCGCTGTGGATCCCGTTCATCGTTGCGGGCGGGCAGGCGGTGCAGTCGGCGATGGGACTGCCCGGAAGCTACGACCAGGCCATCGGCCTCCTCATCGACTTCGACATACTTTTCGTGGTGCTCACCTCCCTCGCCGCTCGCTTCGTGCTCGACGAATGAGAGTGAACAGCTACGACAAGGCAGCCGCCGGCGCGGTCGCGCTGATGGTGCTCGCCCTGGCGGCGATCTTCTTCTACGCGCCCACCGACTGGCTGCAGGGCCCGGCGCAGCGGATCTTCTACCTCCACGTGAGCTCCGCGATCGCGGCCTACGGTTGCTTCACGGTCGTGCTGCTCGGCGGGCTCGTCTTCCTGCGCAACGAAAGCTACGCGGCCGATCGGTGGGCGCGCGCGGGAGCGCTGGTTGGGGTCATCTTCACGACCGTCACTCTCGTGATGGGCTCGCTGTGGGCGAAGAAGGTGTGGGGCCAGTTCTGGGTGTGGGACGCGCGCCTGACGTCGACGCTCGTGCTGTGGATGATCTACGCCGGCTACCTCCTCGTGAGGCGGCTCGCGGAGCCAGGGCGCCAGGCGGCGCGCATCGGAGCGCTGGTGGGCATCTTCGGGTTCGTCGACGTGCCGGTCGTGCACTTCAGCGTCACGTGGTGGGTCACCCAGCACCCGGGGACCGTCGTCGAGAACGACGCCCTTCCGCCGGCGATGCTCGCGACGTTTCTCTTCACGATGCTCTGCACGATTGTTTTCGCGGCGGTACTCGTGGTCATCCGCTATCGCATTGAGACGCTGCGCGACGCGAAGCAGGTCCTGGTCGAGCCGGCGAAGGTCGTATCGACACATCAGCCGGAGCCGGTCCAATGATCTATCTCGTCATCGCGTATGCGTTTGCGATCGCGCTGCTGGGAGGCTTTCTCGTCTGGTCGCTGCGCACGTTGCGCGCGCTAGACCGGCGCTAGCGCCTCGCGCAACTTCGGCGCAAGCCCGTAGACGATTCGCTCGGTCAGTCCCCAAACCGTGCTTTCCTCATGCGTGAGGTAGCGGAAGCGCCAGGGCGACGACGACTCGAGCCACGCCTTGTCGTCGAGCAGCGTGTCGAGCGGGATTGCCAGGACCCCGACGAGCTCGTGCTCATCGTGCACGAACGACTCCACGGCGTCGGGCAGAAAGGCGACGAACGGAACGACGGAGAAGTTGGTGACGGCCGCGTAGATCGGGTCTCCCGCGCCCAGAGGCACCAGACGGCCGACGGGCACGCCGATCTCCTCTGCGACCTCACGCTGAGCCGCCTCCCACGCGGATTCGCCGTCCTGCACCCCGCCTCCCGGCAGGGCGACCTGGCCGGGATGGTCGCGCAGGTCGGCGCGCCGGCGCACGAAGGGCACCATCCAGCGCCCGTCCTGGCGGTACAAGACGAAGACGACGGCAGCCGGGCGGGCGCCCTTTCTGAACTCGCCCCACGCCTCCACGGGCTGGAACAGGTGTTCGAGACGCATGAGAAAAGGGTCGGTCACCGCGGGTAAGCTAGGAAACGTAGCTGACGATGATCGATCAGACGAGCAACCGAATCGAGGAGCATCAGGCGGCGATCGGCCGCGCCAATCGGCGGCGGTATGCCTTCCACCGCCTGCTCCAGGCCACCGACCGGCTGCTCTGGCACCTCGAAGAGATGAACCGGGACGGCGTCAAGGTCGTCTCCAGGCCGGTCCGCAGGGAGCTGCGGGAGCTGGGAGAGATACTGCCGCAGCAGGCCCGGGAGTCCTTGCACGACAAGGGCGACGTCCAGGACGCGCTCGACTGCCTTTTCGATGTCCAGGAGCAGCTCTTCCGCTGGCGCTTCCCCGGCTGGCATGACTGGGACCCTGACTCCGAGGCCGAGACCGTAGCCAGCTAGGCTCCGCTGGCGATCGTCAGGAACAGGTCGGTCGCGTAGGCGACCAGGAAGCCGAGGAGCAGCCCCCACGCAAACGTCGTCGGGGTGCTGATCCGGCGGCCAAGGTTGAACAGCTCGTTGAGCACGTAAAGCAGCGCCCCGGCGGCCACGGCCAGGAACGCGATCGAGAAGTAGTTCGAGCTCGCCAGGTAGCCGATCCACGTACCGAGAAAGGTAGGCCCGCCACCGATCAGTCCGGCGAGACCGAGGAAGCGCCACGGCGCGCGGCTCTCTGCGGTTGTCATCGGCGCGGCGATGCCGAAGCCTTCGGTGATGTTGTGCAGCGCGAACCCGATGGCGAGCACTCCCGTGAAGGCGATCGCACCCACGTGCGCCGACTCGCCGATGGCGAGCCCCTCGGACAGGTTGTGCAGCCCGAGTCCGGTCGCGATCGTGAGCGCGAGCGCGCGGGGGCTGGGGTTCGGGTGGTCGTGGCGCAGGTGGCTGAAGATCGAGCGGTTGAAATAGACGAGCCCGAGCAGGCCGGCGCCGATCCCGACCGCGAAGATCACCGCCATCGCGGCGAACTGGCCGCGCTGCCCGTGCTGGGCGGCGGCCTCGACCGGACCGGCGGCGTGGGTCAGGATGTCCCACAGGAGGAAGACGAGAATGCCGGTGGCGAAGGCGTTCAAGAATCCCTGGACCGGCTTGGGGAGGCCATGGATCCTCGCGACCGGAAGGCCGAGAAAGACGGTCGCCCCGGCGACCGCTCCAAGTGCGACTGCTGTGGCCTGGCTCAAACTTCTCCTCTAAGGTTAGTACGGACAAAAGATGGAGTTAGATCGGTCTAACAAAGCACCCTCGGAGGTCGTGTCCCGGTACCTCGAGGCGATCTACTACATGTGGGCCGAGAAGGAGCCGCTGCGCAGCGCGCGCCTCGCCGACTGGTTGGGGGTCAGCCGGCCGACGGTCGCAGTGGGCCTGCGGCGGATGACACGGGACGGACTGGTCCGCATGAACGGGCGCAAGGAGATCGAGCTGACCGCGCGTGGAAAGAGGGAGGCCGAGTCGATCGTCCGCCGCCACCGCATCATGGAGCGCTGGCTGACCGACGGCCTTGGCCTCGACTGGGTCGCGGCCGACGCCGAGGCGGCGCGCCTCGAGCACGCGGTTTCGGACGTGGTCGAGCGGCGCCTGTACGAGGTCCTGGGCCGCCCGGCGACGTGCCCTCATGGGAACCCGATCCCAGGTTATTCGGAGGCCTCCCGGAACGAGGTCAGGCTCTCGTCGCTGAAGACCGGCGACCGCGCGAGACTCACGCGTGTCTCCGAGGTAGCCGAGCGCGAGGCTCCGCGTCTTCTGGCGTATCTCCACGACCGCAACCTGACGCCCAGCCGCGAGATTTCTGTAATGGATGCCGACGAAGTCGGTAAGACGCTGCGCGTGAGGGTGGACGACAGGGAGGTCACCCTGAGCCACGAGACGGCGTCGAAAGTCTGGGCGGTCGCGAAGCGCTCCAACCCGCGTTAGTCGCGACCATCGCGTGTTTTTGCATCCCTGCACCCGGGTCAGTCGCGACTATCGCGGTGTCTTGGTGACCTAGACAGGCTGTGGCGACGTGCAGAACGCGCAGCGCCGAGCGTCCTTCGGGATCTCGCTCAGGCACTCCGTGCACTTCTTGGTCGTCGGGTCGGCGGGCGGCTCCTTGCGCGAGCGCTCGATCAGAGCGGTGTAAGGCGCCACGACGAGGAAGTAGATGACTGCCGCGATGATGACGAACGCGATCAGCGCATTGAAGAACTCGCCGTACAGAAACCGGCTCTTGTTGATGGTGAAGAAGAGGCCGGCGAAATCAGGCTTGCCTCCGAGCGCCGCAATGAGCGGCGTGATGAGGTCCTTGACGAACGCGTTGATCACCGCGCCGAAAGCCACACCTATGACCACGGCGATCGCAAGGTCGACGACGTTGCCGCGCAAGAGAAACGCCTTGAAACCCCTGAGCATGTTCATCCCTCCTCGACCGTAAGCACGACTTTGCCGAACTGCTGGGCCGCGTCAAGTCGTGTGAGCGCGGCCTGCACTTCCGCTAACGAATAGACGCGATCCACTACGGGGCGAAGCCCTGCGTCGATGGCCTCGAGCACCGCCTCGAACTCTCCGGCGTTGCCCATCGTCGAGCCCAACAGGTCGAGCTGGCCCCAGAACAGGCGCGGCATCATGATCTCAGCCTTCACGCCCGACGTGGATCCGCACGTCACGATGCGTCCGCCGAGGACCGCCGAACGCATCGACTCCGAGATCGTCGCCGCGCCCACGTGCTCGAACACCACGTCGACGCCCCCGTCCGTCGCCTGCCGCACCGCCTTGCTGAAGTCGTTCGAATCGAACACCGCCTCCGCCCCGATCTCCAGCGCGCGCTTGCGCTTGTCCTCCGAGCGGCTGGTCGCGAAGACCCGCGCTCCCAGGTGCCTGGCGATTCGGATTGCGGCAACTGCAACTCCGGCGCTCGCTCCGACGACGAGCACCTTCTCGCCCGCGGTCAGGCGCGCGCGCGTGGTGAGCATTCGCCATGCCGTCAGAAACGTCAGAGGAAAAGCGGCGGCCTCGACCCACGACAGGCCGCTCGGTTTCGGAAACAGGTTGCGCGCATCGACGTGGAGCACCTCGCACGCGGTGCCGTCGGAGTGCTCGCCGATGACGCCGAAGTGCGGACAGTGCACCTGCTCGCCCGCGAGACACCACTCGCACGTCCAGTCGCAGACGACCGGATAGATCACGACCTCGTCGCCGGGTCTCCAGCGCGGATCGCCCGACGCCCGGACGACGCCGGCGCCGTCCGCCGCGATGACCTGCGGGGGCGTGACCTTCTGCGCCCCCTGCACCATGAAGAGATCGAGGTGGTTGATCGAGGCCGCGCGAATCGAGACGGCCACGCTGCCCTGCTCCGGCTGGCTTACGGGCCGCTCCCTGACCCGGACGCCTGCGGGCCCGATCGGCTCCTCGAATACTGCCGCGCGCCCCTGGCTGAGGATCATTTGCGAAACTTAACCAAAACCAGGGCTGGTCGATTGGGGCAGAAACCTAACGTGAACAACCTCGTTTCCAAGGCTATGCGGGTTCTGGTTTTCGTGCTCACCGCCGGGTTGTTCCTCCTGGCCGCCGTGCCGGCGCAGGCTTCCTCGGCGCTCCCGCCTGGCCACCAGCCGTCGAAATACACGCGCTGGGCCTACCCGAGCCAGGTCAACTACGGGCCGATCGAGACCGGCGGCGGCGACACGGGGGCCGGCCCGGGGGCCGGAGCGTTCCTGACCCTGCCCTTCATGGGCCCGCACTACATCACCTCGATCTTCGATCACTGCGGCCCGAACTACAACGTCAGCGGCCGGGTCTGCCGCTACGACGGCGCCGTCGCTTCGAAGGAGGTCGGCGGCCCCGACCCGACGTTCGACGCCGGTTACGCGCAGTCGCCCGGCGGCCACGACTACCTCTACTACTCCGGCCATGACGGGTACGACTACGGCCTCTACTACGAACCGGTCGCGGCCGCGGCGCCTGGGCGCGTCATGCTGGCCGACTGGCTGGTGCCCGGATGCTCGACGTGCCTCAGCGGCAAGACGATCGAGATCAACCACGGCAACGGGCTGCTGACCTTCTACGGCCACCTCTCGCAGATCCTCGTTTCCAAGGGGCAGTACGTCGTGCGCGGGCAGGTGATCGGCATCTCGGGCATGACCGGGACCGCGACCGGCCCGCACCTGCACTTCGGCGTCTATCACCTGAACGGCGGGGGACCGGTCGACCCGTATGGCTGGTCGGGAGCCGGCGCCGACCCATGGGCCCGCGACGTCGGCAACCTGTGGCTCAGCGGCTCACCGCGCTACGCCCCGGTGCAGATGCCGAGCGTCTCCGTGACCGCGGCCACGCAGGTTGACGACTCGAACAACATCGACGTCTCGTGGTCCAGCCCAGGGAACATGCGCTTCACGATCTACGTGGTCACCCGGCACGGCACGGAGCGCGCGTGGATCGATCACCAAGGCAACGGGACCGCCACGTTCGCGGGGAAGCCGGGCGACAACTACTGGTTCTGGGCGGCGGCGAGCTCTGATCTCGGTTGGACCGACGGCGCGGGCTCCGCCGTGATCACGCTGCCGCACGTAAGTCACGGAGCGGTCACCGCCTAGAGGCTCTCTAGAATCAGGCGATCGTGATCGCCGATGCCCTCAAGGGCAAGACCATCCTGGTCACCGGCAGCACAGGGTTCCTGGGCAAGTCGATCGTCGAGAAGTGCCTCCGCTCGATCCCCCAGGTCAAGAGGATCAACCTCGCGATCAGGTCGAGTCCGCGACGGTCCGCCGCGGAGCGGCTGGAGCGAGAGGTGCTCGCGAGCCCGGCCTTCAAGCGCCTGAAGGAGGAGCTCGGCGAGGAGCGCTTCGCCGCTCTCGCGCGCGAGAAGCTGGCCGTCGTCGAGATCGACCTGGGGCGTGACGGGCTCGGGCTGAGCGAAGGCTCGCGCGAGCAGCTGCGCGCCAGCGACGTCGTGATCCACTCCGCCGCCGCGGTCGAGTTCGACAATCCCGCCGACCTGTCGGCGCAGACCAACCTCCTGGGCGCCGCGCGCCTGGTCGAGGCTTTGCATGCGTCGGGTGCGCGGCCGCACCTCGTCCACGTCTCGACCGCGTATGTGGGCGGGATGCTGCGCGGTCGTGTGCGCGAGGAGCCACCGCTCGACCCCGGGCTCAACTGGCGCCACGAGGCGGAGGTGTTGACATCGCTGCGTCCCTCGGTCGAGGAGGAGTCGCGTCGCCCCGAGGTGCTGAAGAAGCTGCGGCGCGAGGCGACGTCGCGGATGGGACCCGCAGGCACCCCGGCGGTCGCTCGCGCGACCGAGCGGCTGCGCGAGCGCTGGGTGAAGGATCGGCTGATAGAGCGCGGGCGTGTCCACGCCAACGCGATGGGCTTCTCCGACATCTATTCCTTTACCAAGGCGATGGCCGAGCACGCGGTGGTCGAGCTGCACGGCGACATTCCGCTCTCGATCGTCCGACCGTCGATCATCGAAAGCGCGCTCGCCGAACCATCGCCGGGATGGCTCGAGGGCTTTCGGATGGCGGAGCCTCTGATCCTCGCGTTCGGCCGTGCGGTGCTGCAGGACTTCTCCGGACTGCCGGATTCGCTGCTCGACATCATCCCGGCCGACTTTGTGGTCAACACGGTGCTGGCGGTGGCCGCCTCACCGCCGCCGGACGCGAAACCGCGCGTCTATCACGCGGCGTCAGGCACTCGCAATCCGCTGCGGTTCCGACGCATCGTCGACGAGGCGGAGCGCTACTTCACGGAGCATCCGCTGCGCGACCGCTACGGGCAGGCGATCGGCACGCCGAC
>DATKFA010000139.1:0-11062 GCA_035511715.1 Candidatus Acidiferrum sp.
GTTGTCGGAGACGATCCAGAGGTTGATGCCCTTGTCCGACGACAGATCCTTGCGAATCCTTCCGACGAAGACCTCGTCACGACCGGCGGCGTGGAGTGGCGTCGGGTAGACACGCGCCGCGGCATCGTCTTCGACCACCAAGCCCTTGGCACGCTCGAGGATGGAGCGGACCTCGTCGGGGTCGATGGCTTCGCCGGTCTCGATCGTGACCGACTCGCTGTGCCCGATCTGCACCGGCACCCGGACGCAGGTCGCCGCGATCTTCAGCTCTGGCTCGTGGAGGATCTTGCGCGTCTCGTTGACGAGCTTCATCTCTTCCTCGTTGTAACCGTATTGCTGCGGCTTCCATCCACCCGGGATGACGTTGTACGCGAGCTGGTGGGTCGTCGCGCTGACCTCGGGCTCGCGCTTCGCTGCGATTGCCTCCGTCTGGTCCTCGAGCTCGTCGGCGAGCGCTCGGCCCGCACCGGACGCGGCCTGGTAGGTCGAGACTATGACGCGCTCGACGCCGACCTTCTGCCGCAGCGGCTCGAGCACCATCGTCAACGGGATCGTCGTGCAGTTGGGGCTTGCGATGATGCCCTCGTTGTCACGGATGTCGTTCGGGTTCACCTCCGGAACCACAAGCGGCACATTCGCCTTCATGCGCCACGCCGAGCTCTTGTCGATCACAAGCGCACCCGCCTCCGCGGCGATCGGGCCATACATCAGCGAGATGTCGGCTCCCGCGGCGAACATCGCGATGTCGACGTCTTTAAATGATGTCTCTTCGAGATGCTCGACCCTGAGGGACCTCCCGTCGAAGGGAACTTCCTTGCCCACCGATCGCTCCGATGCGAAGACGCGCACCGTTTCCACGGGGAACTGACGCTGCGCGAGGATCTTCAGCATCTCGCTGCCGACGAGCCCTGTCGCGCCGACGACAGCCACGTTTAATCGCTTGGGGGTGGGCACGGCGTCAGTTTACTTCGTTCGCCCTTTGCCGGCGGTCGGCGCTGATGCACGCCCCGATTCGGTGCTTTTGCCGGCAAACGGCGCTGATCCTCGCCCCGATTCGGTGCTTTTGCCGGCAGAGGACGCGATTGATCACCTATTCGAGTCTCAGTCCGAGAAGCTCATCGAGTCCGCGATAGAAGCGCGGCTCTGATGTCACACGACGGATCGCCAGCAAGACGCCAGGCACGTACGCCTCACGGCTCGTCGTTCGGTGCGCGATGGTCAGGGTCTGCCCAGGCAGTCCGAAAATGACCTCCTGGTCGGCGACGAAACCAGGAAGGCGAATGCTGTGGACGGCGACTCCTCCCTCTTCCCCACCTCGCGTACCCGCGAGCGTCTCCTTCTCGGCCTTGCGATGCGCAAACGGTTTGTCCTTCCGGCGCGCGCTGAGGCGTCGCGCGGTCGCGAGCGCAGTGCCCGACGGCGCGTCGACCTTTCCCGCGTGATGCAGCTCGATGACCTCGACGGCGTCGAAATGGGGGGCCGCGATGTCGGCGAGGTGCATCATCAGCACGGCCCCGATCGCAAAGTTCGGCGCGACGATTCCGCCGAGGTGCTTTGCCTTGCAGGCAGTTTCGATCTTGTCCACATCAGCGCTCGCGAGTCCGGTGGTGCCGATCACGGGCGCCGCACCCGCCGCCACCGCGGCGAGGGCGTTGTGGAGGGCCTCGGCCGGACGCGTGAAATCGACGAGCGCCTGCGGCCGCTTCTCATGGAGAAACGACGCGAGGTCGTCGCCTCTCGTGACACCGCCGACGTAGTCGACTTCGGGCTCCGTCTGGAACGCCGCCGCCAGCACGGAGCCGACCTTGCCCCGGTAACCGGCGATACAAACCCTGATGGCGTCAGCCATCAGGATTGCCTCCCCGCTCGCGGGGAGGCGGCGCGCAGCGCCCGAAGGGGCCGACTTTCAAGAGCTAATCCCGGCGCCGGCCTCGGTCCCTGCCTCCGCCGTTGCGGCCGCCCCGGTCGCGCCCGCCGCTGTAGCCGCCGCCGACCGGTGCCGGTGACGCCAGCGCGGCGACCCTCGCCTCTTCGCTGATCTTCTCTACGATCGGCTCTCCCTTCGACGTGAGCTCCTCGATCGCGGCCTGCCGGCTGAGGTTCAACCGGCCCTGGCTGTCGACCTCGACCGCCTTGACGACGATCTCGTCGCCGACGTTGACGACCTCCTCCACACGCTCGACCCGGTGGTCGGTGAGCTTGGAGATGTGAACCAGGCCGTCCTGGCCCGGCAGCACCTCGACAAAGGCGCCGAACGGCATGATGCGCACGACCTTGCCCTGGTAGATCTTGCCTACCTCGACCTCGTCGGTGAGGCTCTTGATCCAGTCGATCGCTCTCTGGCCGCCTTCCTGGTCGACCGCCGCGATGAAGACCCGACCGTCGTCCTCGACGTCGATCTGGGCCCCGGTCTCCTCAACGATCTTGCGGATCGTCGAGCCGCCCTTGCCGATGATGTCGCGGATCTTGTCGGGGTTGATGAGGATGGTCGTGATCCGCGGGGCGTAGTGGCTCATCTCGGTGCGCGGTCTCGGCAGCACGGCAAGCATCTTGTCGAGCACGAACAGCCGCGCCTCACGCGCCTGCTCGAGGGCCTGGGCCATGATCTCGTGCGTCAGACCCTTGATCTTGATGTCCATCTGCAGCGCGGTGATGCCGTCCTTCGTGCCGGCGACCTTGAAGTCCATATCGCCCAGCGCGTCCTCGACGCCCTGGATGTCGGTGAGCACCGCGAACTTGCCTTCGCGGGTGATCAGTCCCATCGCGATGCCCGCGACAGGGGACTTGATGGGAACGCCCGCGTCCATCAGGGCCAGCGTCGAACCGCACACCGATGCCATCGAGGTCGAGCCGTTCGAGCTCAGGATCTCTGAGACCACGCGAATCGTGTAGGGCCAGTCCTCGACGGGGGGAATCACCGCCAGCAGAGCCCGCTCCGCAAGGGCGCCGTGCCCGATGTCCCGGCGACCGGGACCACGCAGCGGGCGCGTCTCACCGACCGAGTACGGCGGGAAGTTGTAGTGATGCATGTATCGCTTGAACTCGTCGGCGACGGTCAGGCCGTCGAGCTTCTGTTGATCGGACATCGCGCCGAGTGTCGCGATGGACAGAGCTTGCGTCTGGCCCCGGGTGAAGAGGCCGGAGCCGTGCGTGCGCGGGAGCACGCCAACCTCGACCGTGATCGGGCGGACGTCCTTGAGACCACGACCATCGACCCGCACGCCTTCGTCCACGACACGCTGGCGCACGCGATCCTTGACCGCCTTGTCGAATAGCTTACCGATGATGTCGGCGTACTCGGGAAAGCGCTCTCCCAATTCGAAGACGGTCTTGGTGCGGAGGTCGTCCATCGCCTGCTCGCGGACCGCCTTGTCCGGGTTGTACAGGACCTGGTCCAGGCGAAGCGCCAGATACTCGCCGACGATCTCCAGCATCTGCTCGGGGTATGTCGGCGGAACCCATTCCCGCTTCTCCAATCCCACGTCGTCACGCAGCTCGAGCTGCGCAGCGCAGATGCGCTTGATGTCCTCGTGCGCGGTTGCGAGCGCCTCGAGCACGACCTGCTCGCTCACGCCCTTCGCACCCGCCTCGACCATCAGGATCGCGTCGGCCGTGCCGGCGACCACGAGGTCGAGCTCCGAGTCGACCATCTGTGACATCGGCGGATTCGTGACCACCTGGCCATTGATGTAGCCCATGCGGACCGCTCCGACCGGGCCCTGGAAGGGGATGTCGGAGATGACGAGCGCGGTGGACGCGCCGTTGATGCTGAGGATGGTCGGGTCGTTCTCCTGGTCGACCGACAGCACGGTCGAGATGACCTGCACGTCGAGCCGGAAACCATCGGGGAACAGCGGCCGCAGCGGCCGGTCGGTCAGCCGCGAGGCGAGGATCGCCTGCTCGCTCGGCCGGCCCTCGCGGCGCATGAACGCGCCTGGGATCTTGCCCGCCGCGTAGAGCTTCTCCTCGTAATCGCACGTGAGCGGGAAAAAGTCGATCCCCTCGCGCGGCTCCTTCGACATCACCGCGGTGCTCAGCACCACCGTGTCGCCCTGGCGGATGATCACCGCCCCGTTGGCCTGCTCGGCCACCCTGCCGGTTTCGAGCGAGATCCGCTTGCCGGCTACCTCTACGTTTTTCGTGACTGTTGCCACGCCAATACCTCCATATGTGGGAGGAGCCCTGGCGGTGCGACTCTGGGTCAGTTTCCTAGCAGCTGCCGGTTAGCGATGTACCGCTAAGCGAGAGCTTCTAAGAGGCTGACCCGCGCTA
This sequence comes from Candidatus Acidiferrum sp., assembly GCA_035511715.1. GTDB lineage: Bacteria > Chloroflexota > Dormibacteria > Dormibacterales > Dormibacteraceae > 40CM-4-65-16. The sequence continues at coordinate 4,273 of DATKFA010000139.1, forward strand.
CCGTGCCGGGTCCTCCCTGGTTGTTATCTCCTGATCCCGAGCTTGGCGACGAGAGCGCGATAGCGCTCGACGTCGGTGTCCCTCAGGTAGTTCAGCAGGCGCCGTTGTTTTCCGACCAGGAGAAGGAGGCCGCGGCGGGAGTGATGGTCTTTGGCGTGCGTCTTCAGGTGCTCGGTGAGCTCCCGAATGCGGGCGGTCGACAGCGCGACCTGAACTTCGGGGGAACCTGTGTCCCCATCAGCGCGCCTGTGATCCGCGATCAGCTTGCCCTTGACTTCTTTCTCTACTGCCAAACTCGGTTGGCAAGTATACGGGGCGCTCGCTACCGGCTGTATTCGACCGAGCCGTCCGACCTCGGATCCGCGCCGGCGCGCCATTCACCCGGACCATCGATGACGATCGCATGGGCGTGTCCAAACGATTGGTGCCGCGGAGGCATGAGCATCACCCTCGAGTCCGAGCGAGCCATCTCCGCGGCGCCTGGGTAGTCGGCCTCGACGGCGAGCGTCACGCCATCGTCGAGGATCATCTTCCGCGGCCTGGCCACTGCCTCCGCGGGGTCCATTCCTTCGTTGACCAGGTTGCGCAGCACCTGCACCTGGAGCTGCGGCTGGCGGGGGCCGCCCATCGTCCCGAAGGACGCCCACCTCCTCCCATCGCGCGCGGCCATGGCCGGGATGAGCGTGTGCATCGTCCGTTTCCTGGGCTCGAGCCGGTTGATGTCGGTGGGGTCGAGCTTGAAGTACGCTCCGCGGTTCTGCAGCAGCATCCCGGTGCCCTCGGCGACCACGCCCGATCCGAAGTCATAGGCGACGCTCTGGATCATCGACACGACGTTTCCGTGCTCGTCGGCCGCAGTCAGGTAACACGTATCGCCGGCCCTGGCGGTGGTGTCCACTTTGTCCGAGGCCGCCGCATTCGAGTCCAGGAACGGCTCGAACGGCGCCGCGGTGAAGTCCGGGTCCGTGATGTAGAGGTCGCGCAGCGCGTAGCTCGCCGCGCGCGCCGCGCGAAAGTCCTGGCCCGCCTCGAGCCGGATCGCCATCGCGGCTGCGACGAGTCCAACCGTCGGTGGAGGCAGCTCGTAGACCACCGTGTCCCGGTACGGGAACATCACCGGTTCGACCCATTGCGAGCGATGCGTGGCAAGGTCCTGTTTGGTGACAAAGCCACCGCGACGTTTCAACGCGGCCGCGATCGCGTCAGCGATCTTACCCCGGTAGAAGCCGTTGATGCCGTTTCGGCCGAGATCGCGAAGCATCGTCGCGAGGTCTGGATTGCGCAGCACCATCCCGCCTTCCATGGGCGGATAGAGCGCGAAGGCGTTCGGTTCCCGGCCCAGAAGTCCCGCCGCCGACTTCAGCGCTTCGGACAGGTGGGCAGTGATCACGTACCCGTCCTGGGCCAGCCCCGCTGCGGGCTCCAGGACGGCCCCGAGACCGACGCTGCCGAATCGCTCGAGCAGCCTTCCCCACGCCTCGACCGTCCCGGGCACGGTGACGGAGAGCGCTCCGCGATCAGGCATCTGTTGATGACCGCGCTCGCGGACGGCGTCGATGGTCGCGAGCTCGCCCGACCGCCCCGCGCCGATGAGTCCGACCGGCGCGCCTTCGCCCCTCGCCCACACGATGGCCATCAGGTCGCCCCCCACCGACGTCATGTGCGGATAGACGACGCACAACACCGCATCCGCCGCGATCGCCGCGTCGATCGCGTTGCCACCGTCCCGCAGGATCTGCGCCCCGACCTCTGAGGCCAGATGGTGCGGGGTCGCGATGACCCCCTTAGTCCCCAAACGTCATCGTGGGGTGACGAACTCGATCGCGCTCGGTTGGATCTCGAACAGCGCGGGCAGAAATCCAACGGCCTCACCGTCGATGTCCACGCGCACCCTTTCCGGAGAGCTGACCGACACTCGCTTGCCGTACATGAGCTCGATCTTCGGATTGTTCTGGTCCAGGTGCTTGCCGGCGCGGAAATCGTTCATGCCTCGCATCGTTTCAATTTTGCCCGCGTTCTTGATCAGGATCACGTCGAACACTCCATCGGTGGGCGACGCCGACGGCGCCATCTGCATCCCGCCTCCGAAGTACTGGCAGTTGGCGACCACGACCTGCTGTGCCTTCGGAAGCTCGTGGGTCGCGCCGTCGATGTTGACGGTCATCGGCTTGTTCTTGTAGCTCAGCAGCGCCCGGGCGCCGCCGAGCGTATAGGCGGCGCTTCCGAATCTCTTGGTCCCGTTGCCCATCTGGAAGACGACGTCGCCCCCCAGCCCAGCGTCGGCGATGTTGATGAAGTGGCGAACCCCAGTCTGTCCATCGTCGGTCTGGTAGGTCACGTATCCGGCATCGAGGCGCCTGACAAGGCCGGTGCGGAGGGCCTCGATCGCGAGCCTCGGGTCGGAGGGAATGCGCAGCGTGCGCCGAAAATCGCCCCCAGTGCCGAGCGGCACCATCCCCAGCTTGGTGGTCGTTGGGATGGGCGCGCCGTTGCGGAAGAACCCGTTGAGAACCTCGTTCAGCGTGCCGTCTCCACCGACCGCGACCACCAGCGGGCGCGACTCCTTGACCGCTCGCTGCGCGATGTCGGTCGCCTCGAGCGGGCGTGTGGTCAGAGCAACCTCGTAGGGCAAGCCGCTCGACGGAAGCCAGGTTTCCACGCCCGCCCACTCGCGTCCAGCCCGCCCCGCCCCCGAGGCGGGGTTGACGACGAACAGGATCGGGGCGCCGGGCTGGGCGCCTATCGCGAGCCTCCGACCGCCTGCCGGTTCATGATCGAGTTCGGATCAAGGGCCGATCTCACCGCTCGCCAGACCTGCATCCAACCTCCCATCTCGTCGGCCACCCATCCGGATCGCACCTGGCCGACGCCGTGATGATGGCTGATCGTCGCCCCAAGTTCGACGGCGGCGCTCATCGCGCCTTCCCACGCGCGGGCATAGGCCTCTCGCGCGTCAGCTTCCACCTCTTCGTGTCCACCGAACGTGAAGTACGCACAGCAGCCTTGCTCGTAGACATGACTGAAATGGCACAACGCGAGACCGCCGACCGCTATTGCGCTCTTGACGCGAGAGTGGAGCTCTTCGAGCTTCGTCCATGAGGTGGCGAGGTCGATCGTGTCGAGGTAGGACCCCTCTGGCTCTAGCGTCGCCTTCAGCCTTTCCGCGGAAAGGTCGAACCTGTGGCGGAGCCAGCGCTCCCACGCCTCCGCCCCGAGCGGTCTCGCATTCCCGGCAAGGGCCTCCACCGCCCTGGCTTCCGCCTGCGCGACCTCGCTGAGGCCCGCGACGGCGACGACGAGCACACACTCGCCGCCGCTGGCGTCGTAACCGTTGAAGACGCTGTCCTCGGCGTCATAAAGGCGCATGACCCGCGGCCGGATGCCCGCCTGTCTCACCTCACGCATGCAATCGAGTCCCGAACGCAGAGTGGTGAAGGCGTATCCGCGCCCAATCGTCGACGGAGGAAGCCGGTGCACGCGCAGCACGGCCTCGACCACGACTCCGAGCGCACCTTCGGCGCCGAGAAACAGCTCGTGGAGCGCCGGACCGACCGCCGAACGCGGTCCCGGACGCGGGGCGGCGTAGGTCCCATCGGGGAGCATGGCGCCGAGGGAGATGACCATGTCCTCGACGCTTCCGAAGAGGCTCGACTCCTGCCCGGAGGAGCGTGTCGAGATCAGGCCACCGATCGTCGTCCCGGGCAGCGAGCTCGGGAAGTGCCCCAACGTCAGGCCGCGTGAATTGAGGTCCTGCTCCAACGCGTAGCCGTTGACGCCGGCCTCGCAATGACAGATCAGGTTCTTTTCGTCGATTTCGAGGATGCGATCAAACGAAGTCATATCGACAACCAGGTCGCCTCCCCACGGTCCGATCGCGCCACACACATCGGTTCCACCGCCGAGCGGCGTCACCGAAACACGGTTTTTCGCCGCCACCTCGAGCACGGCTTTCAACTGTTCCCGACCCGAAGGGCGAACGACAAACGCGCGCGATACCCCGGCTTTCGCCCGCGGCGAGCGGTCGATTATCCGCTCCCGAATGATCCCTTCCGGCCAGAGGTCGCGGACCGGGCGCTCGTCGATGTTCGCTGCGCCGACGATGGTTTCGAGCTCGTTCCTCAACGCGAGACGAGCCGCCTGGTGTCGGCGACGTCGCGCTTGAGCTGCGCGACGAGGTCTTCGGGCGTCGCAAAACGGATGTCGGGATGCAGGTACCGAACGAACCGCAGCTCCAGGCGCTGCTGGTAGAGGTCGCCCTCGAAGTCCAGCAGAAAAGCTTCGACCTTGAGCTCCGTGCCGCCGAAAGTCGGGCGGTAGCCCACGGACAGAGCAGCCAGGAAATTGCCTTCCGGAGCGTGCACGCGACCTGCGTATGCACCGAGGGCGGGAACGAGCTTGTTTGGTTCGGGGCTGATGTTGGCGGTCGGGAAACCAAGCTGCCGTCCCACCTGAGCGCCGGCCTCGACCGGACCCGACATGGAGTACTCGCGGCCCAACATCTGGTTCGCCTCGTCTACCTCTCCGGAGGTCACGAGCCGGCGGATCTCGGAGCTGTGCAGGTCGCGCCCGTCGATCTTGAAAGGCGGGACCACCTCCACGTCGAATCCGTGGCTGCGCAACCAATCGGCGTTGCCTGTGCGTCCACGGCCGAAGGCGAAGTCGAAGCCGATCACCCAGCGCCGGATGTTCATCGCCGCGGACAGGCGGTCGATGAACTCCTGCGGTGAAAGACCCGCGAGCTCGCGGTCGAAACGCAGCACGATCGCGTGGTCCACCCCCGCGTGCTCGATCAGCTCCAGCTTCTCGCGCAGAGTCGTGATCGAGGACGGACAGTTGGCTGGGTCCAGCACGCAGCGGGGATGCGGCTCGAAGGTGATCAGCGCCGACTGGCCGCCCAGCTCCCCGGCTCCGTGCACGGCGTGGCGGATGACGTCGAGATGTCCGAGGTGCACGCCGTCATAGCTTCCGATCGTCAGCGCGACAGGGCCGATGTGGTCCTGAGGAAGGCCGAGGTGCGTCTTCAGCTGAGGACTTTCTCCGGCACGAACGTGCGGCGCAGCGGGTCGGTGTGGCCGAGCGCGACAAGCCGCCCATGCGAGTCATGAGCGCAGACAGGGCCCGGCGCCGGCTCCGGGAGCACGCGTACCGGTCTGCCCTGGCGCACGAGCGCCTCCTGCTCGACGTTGAGCCGAACCCGCTCCATCAGCGGCAGTATGACCTCCGCCGGAAGCATCAGGTCTCGAACGGCGTCGAGGCTTGTGAGCGATTCGAGATCGGTGGCGCGGTCGAGGGTCAGCGGTCCGTAGGCGGTGCGGACGAGGCGGCCGAGATACGCGCCCACGCCGAGCTTTTCACCCAGGTCGCGGGCGATCGAGCGGAGATAGGTCCCGCTGCTGCAGCGGACCTCGATCCGCGCGATGGCTTCATCGCCTGGCGTGAACTCGATGACCGCCGCCGCGTAAACCTCGACCTCACGTGCCGGCGGCCGCGACACCTCGCCGCCCCGCGCCAGACGGTAGGAACGTGTGCCCGCTACCTTGACCGCCGAGTACGCCGGCGGTTGCTGCGCGATCTTGCCGACAAATCCGCGAAGGGCGTCCTCCACGCCGGCCGCCGTCAGGTGGCCGGGGTCACCGACGACTTCGCGCTCTGACTCTGCATCGTCCGTGGGCGTCGTGAAGCCGAAATGCACGTCGGCCACGTAGGTTTTCTCGAGCTGGAGCGCGAACTCCGCCAGCCGGGTCGCGGATTCGAAAAGGATGGGCAGCACGCCCGTGGCGAGAGGATCGAGCGTTCCGGCGTGGCCGACCTTGCGCGCCCCGGTCAGGCGGCGGAGACGGTTGACTACCGAAAACGAGGTGTCGCCGGCCGGCTTGTTGACGTTGAGGACGCCGGTCGCGAAGTGATCAGCGCTGGGGTGAGGCGGCAAGGATGGCCTCCTTCGCGGCCCCCAGCACCAACTTCACCGCCTCGTCCATCGATTTCTCGATCTCCGCGCCTGCGGCGCGAATGTGGCCGCCACCTCCAAATGCTGCGCACAGCGCGGCGGCATCGACCGCGCCGCGGCTCCGAACGCTGATCTTGGTCAGGTCGCTCGAGACCTCCTTGAAGAGGATCGCGAGCTCCAGGCCGGCGATGCTGTTGAGCGTGTCGATGATGCCCTCCGACTCCGCCATCGCGGCGTTGGCTTCCTTGAGCATCCCCCGCGTCACCTTCGCCCACGCGAGCCGCCCGTCCATCTCGACCCGCATCGTGGCGAGGGCGAGGCTGCTCAGCTTCAGGGTCGTCTCGGGCCGCATCTTGTAGACCTGTGTGGCGATCCGGCCCGGATCGGCGCCAAGTCGCGCGAGCCGGGCGGCATCCTCGAGCGCGCGAGGCGTCGTGTTCTCGTGGCGGAATCCTCCGGTGTCGGTGAGGAGCGCCACGTACAGGTTGGTCGCCATCGTGTTCGTGATCGTGTAGCCAAAGTGGTCGAGCATCTCCATCACGATCTGTCCGACCGCCGACGCCTCCGGCTCGATGACGTTGATGTCGCCGAACCTCGTGTTCGACGGGTGATGGTCGACGTTGATGATCGTCGCGTGCGCTGCAATTCCGCGCACGGCGCTGCCCGAGCGCTCGAGGTTGCCCGAGTCGAAGAAGAAGACGAGCTGCGGATCGATGCCGCGAGGCGGCTCCGCCTGGAGGTCTTCGAACCCGGGAAGGAACGTGTACATGGGCGGCAGCGGCGGCGGCACGAGCACCCATACCTCCTTGCCTTCCGAGCGGAGCGCCTCGGCGAAGGCCAGGC
>DATKFA010000140.1:0-2805 GCA_035511715.1 Candidatus Acidiferrum sp.
CTCGGCGCCCGACGTCACGTCTCCGAAGACCAACTCCTCGGCCACGCGTCCGCCCATGATGCCTGCGATCTGGTCCATCAGCTCGTCCTTGGAGATGAGGTACTTGTCCTCTTCCGGGAGGCTCAGCGTCCAGCCCAGCGCCATGCCGCGGGAGATGATCGAGACCTTGTGCACCGGGTCGGCGTGCGGTAGGGCCTTCATGACCAGCGCGTGGCCGGTCTCGTGGTAGGCGATGACTTCCTTCTCGTGGTCGGAGATGCGGCGGCTCTTGCGCTCGGGGCCCGCGATCACGCGCGCGATCGCCTCCTCGAGCTCTTCCATGCCGATCACCTTCTTGTTCGCGCGCGCGGCCAGGATCGCGGCCTCGTTGATCAGGTTGGCGAGATCCGCACCGCTGAAGCCGGGCGTCTGGCGCGCCAGCACGTCGAGGTCGACGGTGGTGTCCAGGGGCTTGTTGCGCGCGTGCACGTCGAGGATCTGGCGGCGGCCCTTGATGTCGGGGCGGTCGAGCGTCACGTGGCGGTCGAAGCGGCCAGGTCGCAGCAGCGCCGGGTCGAGCACATCAGGCCGGTTGGTGGCGGCGATGACGATGACGTGCGTGTTGGTGTCGAAACCGTCCATCTCGACGAGCAGCTGGTTGAGCGTCTGCTCGCGCTCGTCGTGACCACCGCCCAGTCCGGCGCCGCGCTGGCGGCCGACCGCGTCGATCTCGTCCACGAACACGATGCATGGCGAGTTCTTCTTCGCCTGGTCGAACAGGTCGCGGACTCGGCTTGCGCCGACACCGACGAACATCTCTACGAACTCGGAGCCCGAGATGGAGAAGAAGGGCACGCCCGCCTCACCGGCCACGGCCTTGCTCAGGAGGGTCTTGCCAGTTCCCGGAGGACCGACGAGCAGCACGCCTTTCGGAATGCGTGCTCCGAGGGCGACGAACTTCTCCGGATATTTGAGGAACTCGACGATCTCGGTGAGCTCCTGTTTAGCCTCATCGACGCCCGCGACGTCGGCAAAGGTGATGGCCGGCTTGTCGCCCGCGATCATGCGCGCGCGCGACCGCCCGAAGGAGATGGCCTGGTTGTTGCCGCTCTGCGTCTGGCGGAGGACCCACCACATGAACGCGGCGATCAGGATGACCAGGATGATGTTCGGGAGAAGAACGCTGACCAGGTAGCCGCCCGTCGCGTTCTTGTCGAACTTCACGCTGACGTGGTCCGCTCGCAGCTGGGTGAGCAGCTCGTTGCAGCCGCTGCTGCAGTCGGGCAGCGTGACCGGGTGCTTGGCGTGACTGGGCAGCTCGGTCGCCGTGCCGTCCGTGCCGTTGATCTCGAGGTCGCTGACCTGGCCGGCGTCGGCCTTGTCGAGCAGCGTGGTGTACGACCACTCGTTACCGCTCTGGCCGTTCTGGATCGAAGTCCAGGTGAACCAGAAGATCAGACCGAGGACAACGACCAATGCGAAATAAAAGAGGCTGGAGCGGGGAAAACGACTCAAGTCAGATCTCCTCGAGGGATTGGAGCTTTTAGCCTAGCAACATTCTCGGCCGGGAGAACCGGCATAGGTGTAATCGCGATGTGAAGGCCTTCCTCGCCTTCATGTGCCGCCAGGTCCGACTCGACTGCGACCCCCGGGACCCAGGCGAGCCTGTCGCCCGCAAACACAAGCGGCCAGCGATCGCGCTCCTCGCGCGGCACGCGCGCATCCACGAACAGGTCCTGCAGCTTGCGGGTGCCTCGGCCGCCCAGCGGGCGCATCCTCAGACCGGGGCGCCGGAAGCCGACGTGGACGTTCAGGCCGGCGTGAAGGTGAGCCGCGCGGCTGTCCTCGCAGCCGGCGCACTGCCGGACCTCGAGACGCGATGGTCTTGGGGCGGGCGGCCGCGACGGTACGACTTCCATGTGGCCCCCCACGATACGGAATCGCAGGGAGCCTGGAAGGTCGATGCCGCGTCCGCCCCGTCCCGGCTCGGTCAGCTTCACCATCGCCGCGAGTTGTCGCCGAGAAAGACCGGGCTGCGGACCACCGGCCTCGGCGTAAATGCGCCTCAGGGTTTCGACTGTGGTGGGCACGCTCTCGGCCTGCTGCTGCAGGCGCGCCGCCGCAAGCGCGGCCGTGTGGAATCGTCGCGTGATGCCGGGCCGGTCGCGCTCCAGCGCCGGAAGGATCTGAGTCCGGACGCGCACGCGCGCGAACCGCGTTTCGCTGTTGGCTGGGTCCTCGTATGCGACGACGCCTCGCTCTCGAAGAAACTCACGCACGTCCTTTCTCCACACATCGAGCATCGGCCGGACGTAATGACCCCGCTGCGCGGGCATGCCGCGGAATCCGGCCAGCCCGCAGCCACGCATGAGGTGAAGAACGACGCCCTCGACGAGGTCATCCGCGGTGTGCCCGAGCGCGACGACATCGGCGTGAGCCTGTGTGCGGGCGCGATCCAGAAATGCGTAGCGGAGATGCCGGGCCGCCGCCTGGAGTGAGCCCTTCGCCATCGGCTCCGTGCGGCGCTCGGTGACCAGCGCAACGCCGAGCTCCTCGCACAGCTGCGCGACCTGCCGGGCCGGCACATCCGAGCCGTCGCGCAGGGCATGGTCGTAATGGGCGGCAACGACGTCGTGCCCGGACTCGCGAAGTGCAAGCAACAGAGCGGTCGAGTCAGGGCCGCCCGACACGGCGACAAGCAGGCGCCCCCTCCGGACGTTTGGCGTCAAACGCACCGAAATCGGCCCGCGATAGGGACGTTTGGCGTCAAACGCGCCGAACTGAGGCGGAAAAAAACAGCCATGGTGGTGCCGGGTGGACTCGAAC